>JAIXOS010000145.1 GCA_027486695.1 Chitinophagaceae bacterium
ATATGGAACATACACAAGATGTTGCTTTTTTGAACAATACGTTACTTCCTTGTGCCGATGAATTTCTAAAATTTTATGAGCTACACTACCCCAAACGCAACCATCAAGGTATTATGCAAATGGAAAATGTAGGCTGTGCCGAAACCTATCAAGGTGTAACCAATCCTGCAACAGAAATGGGCTGTATAAAATATGTTCTTACCAAATTACTAACGTTTGGTATTGATAATCAGCGTCGTACACATTGGTTGGCCTTGCTCAAGGCCATGCCCGAATTGCCTATGCGTACCATTCGAGGATTGAAATTACTTGCCGTAGGCGAAAAATACAATCCCGGTCGTGTTATTTGCGAAAGTCCAGAGCTATACAGTGTGTATCCATTTAAGCAAGTGTGGATTGGTAAACCCTCTTTTTTAGCCAATGCCCGTCAATCGTTTCATGTTCGTACCACTAGCCTTGATGGCACTATTGACGATCAAGGTGTCGAAACCGGTGGATGGCAATCGGCTCCGGTGCAAGCGGCCTATCTTGGTTTAGCTAGGGAAGCAGCCCGATTGGCAAGCATCAACTTCAACGACCAATTTATTACTTGGCACGATAATATTTCTATTGGTACTAAATTCCCCAATCGGCCTCGTGCTCGATTCCCTGCATTTTGGGAGTGTAAAATGGATGGTACGCCCGATAACGACCATGGAGCCAATTCTGTAAATACGCTTCAAAGCATGCTTTTGCAAAGCGATGAAAAAAAGATTTTCCTAATGCCTGCTTGGCCCGAAGATTGGGATGTCCATTTTAAACTTCGCGCAGCATACAATACTACTATTGAATGCGTGTATCGCAACGGTAAAGTCCAATCACTCAAAGTTACTCCTGAATCGCGCAGAGCCGATGTTGTGAATATGACTACCGAAAAACAACGGATTCGTACATTGGTAGAAGTGGCATTGGCCGATTACAATTACCTCTTTCAGTTGCCGCCGATGCTCGATGCGCAACCCATAGCCGGTAAAACGACCGCTAATTGGATAAAGAAGTATGGTTATACGTTAGAAGGTTGCAACGCAGGTCCTTGGAACAACAGTGTTTTTAAAGGCAATATTGTGTATGTGCATACGCTCAATTGGCCACAAAGTGGGGTAAAGCTAACCAGCATTCCTCGCAAATTGTTGCGAGCTACGGCCATTGCGGGTAACATCAAACTGTCAACCCTACCCGACGGTTGGTTGCTTACTGGAACTCCTGATCCGTTCAATACTATTGTACAACTAGAATTTGACCAATCGGTTGAAGCAATAGCGCTATCTAAGCCATCTATTGGTTCGTTAACAGTGGGAAAAAAGCAGGTTGTTACCAAAGATTCTTTAGGCAATACAATCGTTGAAATTGATTTAGGTAATCATATGACAATTGGCCGATTTGAATGTACAATCGATAACCCAGGCTATTTAAGAAGTCAGGGCAAGCCCTTAGAATTACAAGTGAAAGATGCAAATGGTAAATGGATATCTGTATATAAGGATAAAATATATGGCATCATTTGCGCAAAGGAAATGGTTCCTGTAAACACAAATGCGGTTCGCTTGATTCTTTCGGCAAAAAAAGTTACACAGTTAGATGTTTTTTAAATGAATTTTCTTGAATACATAGGTGCTTATTGAATCATAAATAATTTATAAACAATGAATATTGTAAAGGCCTCTGCTTTTATTGTGTTGCTTTTGGCAACAACCATGCACGGAAAAGCACAATGGACACTGCAAAATCGTCCTGCTTCTCCACTGGTAACAGAACCTTATTCGGTAATGCCTGCCGACCCTTCTACATACGCCGAGGAGAAGATGGACTTCCCTATTACCAAAGGCAAATATGCACCACATTGGGATTCTATTAAAAAAACATATACAGGAACACCTGCGTGGTTTCGCGATGCCAAATTTGGTGTTTTCATTCATTGGGGACCGCAAGCTTCCGGTAAAAGTGGCGATTGGTATGCGCGAAATATGTACAAAGAAGGTTCAAAAGCCTATAAAAATCATTTAAAAAATTTTGGACATCCTTCTAGTTTTGGCTATAAAGATGTACTGAATGCATGGAAAGCACCTAAGTGGAATGCAGCTTCACTCACGCAAGCATTTTACGATGCAGGTGCTCGTTTTGTAATGGCAGTAGGCGTACACCACGACAATTTTGACATGTGGAACTCTGCCTATCAACCTTGGAACGCAGTGAATGTAGGCCCCAAAAAAGACATGATTGGTGCATGGAAAGCCGAAGCCAAAAAAAGAGGTATGAAGTTTGGCATTACTTTTCACCACGAATATACTTGGTGGTGGTGGCACAATGCTTTTGGTGCCGATAAACAAGGTGAATTGGCCGGTGTACCTTACGATGGACACCTTACCAAAGCCGATGGAAAAGGAAAATGGTGGAATGGACTGGATCCTCAGTTGCTGTATCCCGTAGATATGCGTCAATATAAAGACATTGACGTGATTGCTTTTGGTAACAAAGGCATTTTTCAACACCATCAGGACTATGCCAAATGGTATGCCGAATGGTGGGCACGCCGCATTATGGATGCCGTAGATAAATACGATCCCGATTTAATTTATACCGATGGCAACGGCAAGTGGCCTTTTAGTGGCACACATAGTGCTTCGGGATTTAAGTGCGATGCCGCTGCCCGTGTGGTTGCCGATTTTTACAACAAAGCCGATAAACGACACGGCAAAACAGATGTGCTTGCCTGCATCAAATTTGCTCCCAATAATCCTGCCTTAGGAATTACTTACGAGATCAATTTCCCCAATAAAATTCTTACCGATAAACCTTGGATTGGCGAAAACCCAATTGGCGATTGGTACTATGCCCCCGGATATACTTACCAAGCATCTAGCATGGTATATAGTTTATTGGAATATGCCTCCCGCGATGGAAATTATGCTTGCGCTGTGCCAATTACTCCCGAAGGCGATTTGGAACCGGAATGTGTACAAATGTTACAGGATATGGGTCAATGGATGAAAACAAATGGAGAGGGTATTTACGGCAGTAAAGCTTGGAAAATATGGGGCGAAGGTGAGAAAATAAGCGACCCTAAAAAACCTGAAAAAGCTCTTTCATTGCGGGTGTTTCCCGGGGGGAATTTATCAAAAAGCCACGCTGCATTTACTTTTCTAAACACCGATTTTCGATTTACCGAAGGGAAAAATGGGGAAGTATATGCATGGTGTATGACGATACCCAATGCCGGATCTACCATTTGTATCAAATCGTTTGGTAAAGAAGCAAATTTGGTAAATCAATCTATTCAATCGGTTCGGTTACTTGGCTCTGCCAAACCATTACAATGGGAACAAACCACCGAAGGACTCTTGATTACGTTTCCCGAAGCAGCTAATTGCCATTATGCGGCAGGATTTAAAGTGGTATTTAAAAAGTAGCATCAGTTCTTTATCAACACAATCTGAAAATCATTTTTTTAAAAATAAATACTATGAAATATTGTTTCATCTATTGTATGGCACTTTTTGTGTCTGTTTTGTCTGTAACGGCTCAAAAAAATACACAAGTACCTAAACACTTAAAAAAATTTGCGGCATTGTATAAAAACAATCCGAGAGCAGCATCTTTAGCTTGGTTTGAAGAAGCTCGTTTGGGTATGTTTATCCATTGGGGTGTGTGGGGAAAGTATCATGCCGCTTGGGCGATGTACAATAAAAACATTCCCTTGGAGGAATACGAACAAACCGCTCGTGAGGTAGATGCAAGTGGTTTTGATGCCAATGCTATTGTAAAACTTGCAAAGGAAAGTGGTATGCAATACATTACGTTTGTTGCCAAGCACCACGATGGTTTTTGCTTGTGGAACAGCAAGTTTAGTGCTTTTGATAGTTGGGATTATCCAATGAAAAGAGACTTCCTTGCAGAACTGGTAACAGCTTGCAATGCGGGCAATATGCCTTTATTTATTTATTACTCTCTTGGTATCGATTGGACGCATCCCTATTTTATCGATAATTCGATGTACAAAATGGCGCGCCCAAATTATGCAGTCAAACCGGCTCATTTTAAATACCAACAACCCGCAGATTTTGAGAACTACCGCCAATTTTGCAAAAACCAATTGAAGGAACTTTGTACCAATTATGGTTCTATTGCCGGATTTTGGTTTGATCCGCTAGGTGGCGTACTTGCCAATAGCCAATTGTTTAAGATTCAAGACCTCTACAACGAAATTCACCAATACCAACCCCATGCACTTATTCACTTTAAAACCGGTATTACCGGTACGGAGGATGTTTTGGTAGGCGAAAGGGAACTACGTTCTATTAGTTCTTTTTACAAAGGTAAAGATGCTCGTAGCCTACAAATTGCCCGATTAGCTGATTCTGCATGGCAACAAAATATTGGTAAAAAAGCAGAAGTAGCCGTAACAAGCCAACGGAGTTGGGAGTGGAACCCTGATTATGGTTGTGCTTCGCCCGACGATTTGTGGAAGATGCTGCAAGGTGCTGCCGCACAAAATGCCAACCTACTGTTGAATTTTGGGCCGAAACCCGATGGTTCCATTCCAAACGATGTGGCAACCAATTTCCGATTGTTGGGTAAGCGCATTCTGAGCAATGGCTACCCCGCTCTCAATAAAACCACATGGCTAGAGATGAGAAAAAAAGGGGTGGGGATAGACAATACCGAATTGGACAAAACGGCACGATAATACAAGGTAAATAAGGGGCAGTTGGTACAATTGTACACGCATTGTGCTGCCCGATGCAGGAGTTTTTTAAGCGAAAAATTAATACATGAGTAAACAGTTGCCAAAATTGCATGGGATGCAAATGTTGCTGCTAATAGGCTGCCTATGGTTTAGCCCCTATGTTTTTGCACAAATGAATCCTGCTGCCAAGTGGATTACTACGCCGATTAACCAACACAAGGAAAATCAATGGTTGATATTTCGCAAACAGTATACGCTTAACAGCAAACTTACAGAACCCTTGATAGCCAAAATAGCCTGCGATGCTAAGTATTGGTTATACATCAATGGTCGGTTAGTGGTGTTTGAAGGGCAATTGAAGCGGGGACCCACTCCTTCGGATACCTATTACGACGAAGTAGACATTACAAAGTATCTGCAAAAAGGCAATAATACCCTTGCTGTTTTGGTGTGGTTTTGGGGCCGCAATGGCTTTTGCCACAAAAACAGTGGCACTGCGGGATTGTTTTTTGATGCTACCAATCGGCAAATAGCATGGACATCCGACAAAACTTGGAAATGCGCTCCACATACTTCTTTTGGAAATTCCGAAAAACCGCATCCCAATTTCCGATTGCCGGAATTCAATATTCATTTTGTGGCAAAGCCGCACTGTAACGATTGGATGCTGCCTAATTACAACGATAGTCATTTTAACGAGTCTACAGAAGTGGGTATAGCGGGCTGTGCGCCTTGGAATCGGTTATGGAAGCGTCCTTTTCCACAGTGGCACAACACCGGTATTGTACCTTATCCCAAAGCCGATTCTGTACCATTTATCAGCAATGGCCAACCCATTCGTCTGCGTTTGCCGGCCAATTATACCATTACACCTTACTTTAAAATTGATGCTCCCGATAGTGGCATGTTGGTAGATATGCGCACCGATAATTATCGCGGTGGCAGCGAATACAATGTGCGTACCGAATACGTTACCTGTAAGGGAATGCAAGCATTTGAAACACCGGGTTATATGAATGGCCATGAAGTCATATATACGTTTCCGAAAGGAATCAAAGTATTGTCGCTCGGTTATCGGCGTACTTCGTTTCCCACCAAGCAGTTGGGCAGCTTTGTTTGCAACGATACCGCCTTAAACATACTGTGGCAAAAATCGTACAATACCATGCACATCAATATGCGCGATGCTATTCAGGACCCTGATAGGGAAAGGGCGCAATGGTGGGGCGATGCGGTGATTATTTTGGGTCAAATTTTTTATTCCTGCGATAGCAATGGGGTTAAAAGCATCCAAAAAGCCATCTCCAATTTGGTAGAATGGCAACGGGCCGACGGGGCAATGTATTCCCCTATTCCGGCAGGTAGTTGGAACAAGGAATTGCCTCAGCAAACCCTTGCAAGTATTGGTAGTTTTGGCTTTTGGAATTACTATAAGTATAGTGGCGATTTGGAAATGATACGCTATGTATATCCTAGCGTTAAAAAATACCTGCAACTGTGGCAAACAGATAGCAGTGGGTTGGTGGTGCATAGGGGTGGAAATAGTAGCAGCTATTCCCGTGAACTGTTTTGGGACTGGACCGATTGGGGGAGTAATATAGATGTGCCGCTTTGCGAAAATGCTTGGTATTATATGGCTTTGGCTTCGGTGGCCGATATGTGCAAAAGCTTAGGTTACACCCACGAAATGGTGCGCTACCAACAGCAAATGGAGGCATTGCAAAAAGCCTATAACCAACATTTCTGGAAAGGAAAAGTGTACCAATCTAACACTCATCGCGGTACGCCCGACGATAGGGGAAATGGCTTGGCGGTGGTGGCAGGCATTGCCCACAAACAACAATGGCAACCCATTAAGCAACATTTGGACACAGCTTATTGGGCCGGGCCTTATTTGGAAAAATACATTTTGGAGTCTTATATGCTAATGGGCGATGCCAACAGTGGCCTTGTACGCATGAAAAGGCGGTACCAAAACATGATTGCCGATAGCTGTTCAACCCTTTGGGAGGGTTGGCGTATTGGAAGCGGTACTTATGGCGGCGGTTCGTACAACCACGGTTGGTCGGGCGGGCCGTTAACATTGTTATCGCAATATGTTGCCGGTATTCAACCGGAAAATGTGGGCTTTACCCGTGTATTGGTGAAGCCACAAATGGCTCATTTGCAATGGGTAAATTGTACGATGCCGCACCGATGGGGCTTGATTAAACTGCACTTGCAAAAAACCAAACAACAGCAGCTAAAAGTAGTAGCTACCCTACCTGCTAAACTTGCAGGCAACTTTGTTTGGAACAATCGAACCATACCGCTTACAAGTGGTACACAAACCTTTTTTCTTCCGCTATAATCGCTATTTTATGACAGGTAAGTTGATGATAACCAACCGTTTTTTACTAGTAATCTTATGGCAGGTCTTGTTCGTGTGTGGGGGATTTGCCCAATCGGGTACTGCTTTATTGTCATACACGCCCAATGGCAATGCTATTGAAAAAATCAATGGTAAACGATGGTGTAATCGCCCTTTGTATTGTCAGGAACGCAAAGCCATAGTGTTTGCCGGTGAACAACCGTTGTTGTATAGTCCTATGGGGAAGCTCACTTTTGCCATTTCCGATGGTCGGCAAACTGTTTTCTTGCACCAATTTGCTCAAAGATTGATGCGCTACAAAGCCGGGCAGGTGGAATGGCAGTTTAGGGATGAGAAATTTGAAAATGCACTTATACAAATCAATACCACCACTTTGGCCGACGCCACAGGGTTGGTAGTTAAAATAACCGCATCGGGCAATAGCCAACCACTGCAAGTAGCATGGTGTTTTGTTACGCCCAATTTGGAAAAAAAGCGTGCTTATCAATTAACGGCTTCGGGTGCTCGTTTTGCTTTGACTCCCGATTCTGCTGTGGCATTTTCCAATATGCAAGGTCATTTTTCTCAACCGGTAGCTCGTTGGGAGGTGACGGATAAAAAGTATCTAGATCCTACGCCGCGAGTAAATACCAATACCACCGGTTGGTACAACGAATTGCCAGAATCATACAGTTCTGCCGATTTTTTGACGCTGAAAGAAAATCAGCCTTTTGACGGGAATGTACTGACATCACAAGGATTGGTGGCATGGCAAACACTACAATCAGGCAAATCCATCACGTTGGCAATGATAGCCGACGACCGTGATCAGGTGCTTATTGGTCGTTACAAAAAAATGAATGCAGAACTGATTGCCAATCCATTGGAAGCATACCAAAAAAGTATGGCACGTGTAGAAGCACTCGCCCAACGTGTAATTATCAACACGCCAGACAAATACCTCAATAGTGGAGTCACTGCATCGGTGGCAGCAGTTTGTGGTTTGTATGTTGAGCCCTGCTTTGTACATGGCGGTTCGGCCTGGCGGTCGCAAATGCCCGGCTGGCGCACCATGGCCGGAAGTACCGCTTATGGATGGCACGACCGAATTTTTAAGGCATTGCAATATTGGTGTTCGCAAATGATTACTCAGGATAAGGGGAAAACAGCCGCCGCCGCTTCGGTAACCGGTTGTCAGCAGGAACCTGCAAAATCGCGCATGTTTGGTAAGGGATACATGGATTATCACCAACCCGAACACTACGAATTTCAAACGCAATTTTTTGATGAAGCTGTGCGGGAATGGCGTGCTACCAACGATAGCAATTTTGAAAAACTGTTGATGCCCAATTTAGAGCTGCATTTGGAACGCTGTAAGGCTAGTTTTGATCCCGACAACGACGGACTGTACGAAAGTGTGGTAAACACATGGCCTACGGATAGCCAATGGTACAATGGCGGCGGATCGGTGGAGCAATCTGCCTATTGTTATTATGGTTTTAAGGCACTGAGCGAAATGAAACAAAAGGCCGGCGATGCTATTGCTGCCAAAAAATATGCAGCGGAGTGTGCCAAAATTCTGAAAGCCATCAACAAAACCCTGTGGATGCCCGAAAAAGGCCAATATGCTGCTTATGTTGAGCAAGGTGGACACAAAAGGGTGCACCACGATGCATGGATATACAGCGAACATTTACCTATTGAAGCAGGTATGAGTAGTTTGTTGCAAGCATGGCAAGCAATGTACTACACGGATTGGGCAATGGAAAAATTTAAGTTGCCCTATGGTGGCGAAATGCGCCAAACTTCCAATTTTGTGCCCGGACAATGGTCTATTCGGGAACTGTACCATGCCGATAATTTTGCTATGGCCTTGGGGTATTTTTTGGCAGGGCAAAGTAATGAGGGCTGGAATTTGCTGAGTGGTACTATGAAAGAAAGCATGTTTGGCGATGCTACCAAAAAAACAGGTTACAGCAACGAAATTGCTTCGTTTAATCGTCCCAATATCGAATCTCCGGGAGGCTTGTCGCACCCCAATTGCGGCATTGATTTCAACGATATTACCACCATGTTTGTTCGTGCCGTGGTAGAGGGATTGTTTGGTTATAGGCCCGATTATCCCAACAATACGGTACTTCTTGCACCCACTTTTCCCGCAAGCTGGAACCAATGTTCCTTTAAAACCCCCGATTTTGGTATTCAATACCTGCATGAGGGCAAGGCCGAAAAGTATGTATTTGAATTGACAAAAAAGGCAGCTATCACCCTTCGTTTACCCATTCGAGCCGATAAAGTAGTACAGTTGTTGGTAAATGGTAAGTCCCTGCCGTATCGCATAGAACCCCATGCCGGTTACGGTATGTTGATAGCCGCTATACCTGTTACCAATAAAGCGG
The DNA here is from genome assembly GCA_027486695.1 of Chitinophagaceae bacterium. Classification (GTDB taxonomy): domain Bacteria; phylum Bacteroidota; class Bacteroidia; order Chitinophagales; family Chitinophagaceae; genus Parasediminibacterium. Next base: position 9,473 of record JAIXOS010000145.1, read on the forward strand.
AAGTAGTAGTACAGGTAGGTAATTTGCGCCAAGAAAGCGCCCCCATTGTGTTGGACAAAGAAGTGGGCGAAGCATTTACCATAGCTACCACTGCCAATAAGTTTGTAGCAATAATCGATCCGCAAAAGGTATTGTTGCACACTGTAAACAATGGAAAACAGCTGAAAGCAGTATGTGCCAATGCCCCGGGTAGTCATTTGTTTTTTGCCACCGTAGGGGGACAAGTGCCGTATTGGCAAATGGTAAAACTGAATATTAAAAATACGGTTGCCGATAAAAAAGAGCAGCAAAAGCAAGTACGCCAAGCCTCCGATTCGGGCACGTGGTTGCCCATACCGATGGAAGCCCATTACAACAGCGATATCCGTACCATTTACCAGCAACAATATGTATCGCCACGCCCCAATACGGCCTCTGCACGTATTGGTTACGATGGTTGGTCGGCATGGACCTTCCGTTGGTGGCGGTTTCCAGTGCCCGAAATAAAATTGAACGCTGTACCCCAATTAATCAATGCCAAGCAACTATTGCAAACACCGCAAAAAGCATGTTTTGCGTGGCCATCGAGCAGCAACAACATTGCTTTTACATCGCTTTGGGACAATTGGCCTAAAAAAGTAACCGTGCCGGTAAATAAAACGGGCAATCAAATATGGTTGCTTGTTTGTGGTACTACCAACCCCATGCAGGGCCGAATAGAGAATGCTGTTTTGAAGTTGCACTATGCCGATGGGGTAGAGGAAGCCATCAAGCTGATTCCACCATTTAATTTTTGGTCGTTGTGTAAGTTTGGAACGCTCGATTACGACTACCGCCGCGATGCTTTCTCGTTACCTGCTACCCCGCCCATGCAAGTACAGTTAGGGCAAAACTGTAGGGCAATGGTTTATGGTCAAAAATTGCGCCCCAATGTTGGCCTTACTTCGGTATCGTTAGAAGCCCTTTCGCAAGAAGTGGTTATTGGTTTAATGGGGGTGTCGGTTTGGAAAGAATAAAAAACTTTCACAACATTTAAAAAAATGGTAAAAGCTGCTGTTTTACTGAATATGCCAAAGAAAAGGGGACACTATTATAAATAACTGAACAGTTAAATTTATTTTTGAACCGGTAGAAGCATTTCCGATTTTCTTTTTGTCATTAATCTTTTATATGCAATATGTTCAATCAAATACACAATAAAAACATGAAAAAACACCTTATTTTATTACTTGCATTGATACCCAATTTACTGTTTTCGCAACAAGTAAATAATGCTACGGTAAATGTTTCAAAATCAAAATCCAGTCAAATTAACGAAACACTGTTGAGTACAACCATTCAAAAACAGTTTTTAAGTCCTCCTGCACAAGCACGCCCCTTGGTATATTGGTTTTGGATGGGGTCAAATTTTTCAAAAACAGGTATCACCAAAGATTTAGAAGCCATGAAAGCCATGGGCATTGGAGGTGGACTGATTATGAATATTACCTCGGCGGTTGAAGAAACCCACGCACCTACGTTTAACAATCCTTGGCCTGAACAAACCTACCGCAGCAAAGCCTATTGGGAAGCCCTTGCACATGCAGGTGCCGAAGCCAAAAGATTGGGATTAGAATTAGGTATCCACAACTCTGTTGGATATTCTACCAACGGTGGTCCATGGATTAATGAAGAAAAAAAAAAAAAAAAACTGGTATGGCGTAAAGTAGAGATCAATACAGACTCTAGCAAAGAACTGTTTATACCAAAACCCGATGCTGTTGTAAATACACATGCATGGGGAAGGCGCGGATTACCCCCTATCCCTTCTACTTGGTACAACGCTATTGCTTACTTGGGCATCAGTATTAAAGACACAGCTTTGTACGAAAAAAGTTACGACTTTACTAGCCATTTTGATACTACGGGAAAATGCATAAAGGCTTTACCGGCAGGTCATTGGGTCATTTATCGTATTGGCTTTGCACCCAATATGTCTACCCCGCATCCACTACCCGAAGATTTATTTGGTAAATGTCAAGAAGTGGACAAAATGAACAAACAGCACACACAACATCATTGGAATATGGTACTTAACCCAATGCAGCAATATTTGCGTCCGTATTTGGGCAATAGTTTCAAATACATGCACATTGATAGCTATGAAGCGCAAGGACAAAATTGGACTGCTAACTTTAGAGACTCGTTTATGCGTCTCAAAGGGTACGATCCTTTGCCTTGGTTGCTTACATTTACGCCAACGGTATTGAATATAGATAAAGGTGCTACTACCATTAGAAATAAAAATTCAGCCGCTCAAACCCGTCGCTTTGAATGGGATTATAAAGATGTTATTAACCGATTGTTTTACCAAAATGGTTGGGAAGTAGCACAAAAAATGATTCATGAAAAAGGAATGCAATTTTCTTGGGAACCCTATACCGGTCCTTTTGAAGCAGGTGATGGTGCAGCCATTGCCGATTTTGTAATGGGCGAATTTTGGACTTTTATGCGAAATGGTATTAATTCTACCGTAACATCAAGTGCGAGAGCAGCCGGTAAAACCATTATTGGTGCCGAAGCATTTACAAGCCGTCCGGAACATAGTAAATGGACAGACGATCCGGAATTTTTAAAACCTTCTGGCGATGGAGCTTTTGCTTCCGGTGCCAACAGATTTGTATTGCACCAATGGGCATTACAACCCTTCAACGACCAATACCAACCCGGCATGGATATGGGTTGGTGGGGTACGCATTTTAGCCGACACCAAACTTGGTTTAAACCCGGCAAGGCATTTATTGATTATTTGAGCAGGTGCCAAGCATTGCTACAATTGGGCGAGCAAGTTTCCGATATATTGTATGTAGGTAAAATAGAAGGCTACGGCGACTTAATAACCACCCACCGCTTTATTACACAACCGCCAAAAGTGGTA
>JAIXOS010000067.1 GCA_027486695.1 Chitinophagaceae bacterium
AATAAAGCCCGCTTCTGCGCCCATAGACATTAGCCAACTTACCGATTGGGAAGTTCAGCCCACACCCAAAAAGAACAAAAAAACACGCAAACAATCGTAAAGCTGCAACACTGTGGCTTGAACAATTCGTAAAATAGCTATTGGCAAAATTGTACAATGGAAAAACAAGCACTTGAAATACTTTTAGAAACGGATGCATTTATTGCTATCAATAAACCATCTGGCTTATTGAGCATCCCCGACCGACTAGGCAAAGAAATATCGCTAAAAGTATTGCTACAACAAAAATATGCGCAAATTTTCACCGTGCACCGCTTAGATAAAGACACTAGCGGTGTAATTGTATTTGCCAAAACAGAGGAAGCCCACAAATTACTTTCGGCTCAGTTTGAAGGCCGGGAGGTAGAAAAGTTCTATTTAGGCTTGGTACATGGCAATCCATACAACGAAAATGGTAGTATTGAAGTGCCTATTATGGAACACTTTGCCAAAAATGGAAGTATGATAACGCATGTAAAAGGGAAAGCAGCGCATACCGACTACCAAGTATTGGAAAAGTTCAGAAATTATGCATGGATGCAATTTCAAATACATACAGGCCGAACGCACCAAATAAGGGTGCATATGAAGCATATTGGCCATAGCATTGTATGTGATGAATTGTATGGAGATGGTAAAGCTGTGCTATTGTCGTCTTTTAAAAAGAAATTCAATTTATCATTAAAAGACGATGATGAAAAGCCTTTACTGAACCGATTGGGCCTACATTCTAACAAATTACTTTTTTCTTTACACAACCAAGACTATACCATAGAGGCTACTCCCCCAAAAGATTTGCGCGCCTTATTACAGCAACTGCGCAAGTGGAAAGGATAGTTTCTGCGGCATGCACCACAACAATAAATTTCTTGTGCATCACTGTTTTGTTTACTAATTTGCTACAATGGACATTTCTATTAATACGCCCGCACTTCTTTTTCCGGCAATTAGCTTAATTATGCTTGCCTACACCAACCGATTTTTGGCATTGTCAAGTCGTATTCGCCAATTGCACGACAAATATCTGTCGCAAACCAACAAGCACGTTATCCACGGACAAATCAAAAATCTCCGTTATCGGGTGCGGCTCATAAAAAACATGCAAGCATTTGGCGTACTAACCTTTATTGGCTGTATTCTTTCTATGTATTTTATTTATGTGGAATGGATGCTTGCGGCCAATGTGATTTTTGCTATCAGTTTGCTTTGTTTTGTAGCTTCGCTTACCCTTTCTTTTATAGAAATTGCTCATAGTACCAAAGCACTCGATTTAGAACTGAACGATATTGAAGGCTTGGAAGACCCTACCGTTTTAGAATACTTGAAAAAGAAGTTTGACCGTGACAAAGCACATTAAATAGTAGAACGAAATACATAAGTAACCTTGATGAGCTAGTGTATCCTTACCTCCTAAAAACGACAAAGCGGCTGAAAAAGTACTTTTTCAGCCGCTTTGCTTTATCAAATACCCAATAGCGTTTACACTAATGGTTGTTGTGTTTGATTCAGACGCCCTTACAATTTGCCCCTTTTAATTTCTTCCACTACCGATGGATCGAGCAAGGTAGATGTATCCCCGATATTTTCTGTTTCACCCTCTGCTATTTTTCGCAAAATGCGTCGCATAATTTTACCACTGCGTGTTTTAGGCAATACGCTTACAAATTGAATTTTATCGGGTTTGGCAATAGCGCCAATAATACGGGTTACGGTAGTAAGAATATCTTTTCTGCTCAAGGTTTCATCGCCATGTGCACCGCTATAAATCACAAAAGCATAAATACCTTGCCCTTTAATATCGTGCGGATAACCTACTACCGCACTTTCCACCACGCCGGCATGCATATTAATGGCATTTTCTACTTCGGCTGTGCCAATTCGGTGTCCGCTTACATTTAGTACGTCATCTACCCTGCCGGTGATTCTATAAAAACCATTTTCATCGCGCATAGCGCCATCGCCTGTAAAATACAAATTAGGATAAGTGGCAAAGTAATTGGTACGGCAACGCTCATGATCGCCATAGGTAGTTCTTAAAACAGATGGCCAAGGCGTTTTTATACACAAATTGCCGCTTACATTATTACCCAAAATTTCTTCTCCTTTTTCATCCACCAAAATAGGTTGCACACCTGGTAAAGGCAGCGTAGCCCAACTAGGTTTGGAGGGGGTAATGCCGGCCAAATTGGAAATAAGTATACCTCCTGTTTCGGTTTGCCACCAAGTATCCACTATTGGGCATCTTTTCTTGCCCACTTGTTCATTGTACCAATGCCATGCTTCTTCGTTGATAGGTTCGCCAACCGTTCCGAGCACTTTGAGCGAAGCCAAGCTTTTTCCATGCAATGGACCTAAACCAAAGCCCATCAAGCTACGAATAGCCGTTGGTGCGGTATACAGTATATCAACACGGTATTTATCTACAATTTCCCAAAACCTACCGGCATCGGGCCAAGTAGGTACCCCTTCAAAGATAAGGGTAGTAGCACCTGCACTAAGTGGACCATAAATAATGTAACTATGGCCAGTTATCCAACCAATATCGGCTGTACAAAAGTGAATTTGCTCCGGTTGGTATTGAAATACGTTAATGAAAGAATAATGCGTATAGAGCATATAACCTGCCACTGTATGCACCACCCCCTTGGGTTTGCCGGTGCTACCCGATGTATATAAAATGAACAGCGGATCTTCCGCATCCATGGCAACGGCCGGAAAATCGTGCAAACCGAGCGTTTCCACTTTTTTCAATTCATCTTCCCACCATACATCGCGTCCTTTTAGCATACTCACCGGTGTTCGGGTACGGGTACAAACAATTACTTTTTTAACGGTTCGGTTACCAATTAACGCATCGTCGATAACACTTTTTAAGGGGATATCTTTTTGCCCACGATAAGCTCCGTCGCAAGTAACAATGTACTCAGCTTGAGCATCGTACAAACGGTCGGCAATACTTTGTGCCGAAAACCCACCAAAAACCACCGAATGTATGGCACCTATACGGGCACAAGCCAAAACTGCAATAGCTAGTTCAGGAATCATTCCCATGTAAATACATACTCGATCGCCTTTTTTTATCCCATTATTATTGAGTACATGCGCAAACTGACAAACCTTTTCGTATAATTTCTGGTAAGTAATTACACGATGGTGCTCCTCGGGATCGTTCGGCTCCCAAATAATGGCAGGACTGTGAGCTTTTGTAGGCAAATGCCTATCGAGTAAATTTTCGGTAATATTGAGTTGCGCACCTTTAAACCACTGCACATTGGGTTCGGAAAAGTTCCAAGTAAGTACATCGTCCCACTTTTTTTTCCAAGTAAAATGTTCTGCAATAGCACTCCAAAAGGCAGGCGGATTTTCGATACTTTGTTTATACGCTTGATGGTAAGCCTCTTCGCTTTTAATTTGATATGGAAACAGCATAGCAAGACAATAAAGTTGGGTTTGATAAATGAAAAGTTTAGAAACAGTATTGGCAACTACAAGTATAAAGAATAACTAACCGTGTATACTAACGTTATTCCTACTAGCGAGCAAGCAATCATCAATACAAATGCAATTTTAAGCGTAATACTACATATGTACACCGCTATTTAGAAAAAATATTCAATTAGATAAAGGATTGACACAAAAAAACAAATTTGGGAATACATTTTTCAATTAATTTACCAAATATTAACGATTGCCTTTATGAACCAAAACGACACCAACAAAATTTGGAGGGTTATTAGTGCATCCTCTCTCGGTACTTTGATTGAATGGTACGATTTTTACATTTTTGGAAGCCTTGCTACTGTAATTGCGGGTCAATTTTTTCCAAAAACCAATCCCACCGCTGCCTTACTTTCTACCCTCGCCACCTTTGCCGCAGGATTTATTGTTCGCCCTTTTGGCGCATTGGTGTTTGGGCGATTGGGTGACTTAATTGGAAGAAAATATACCTTTTTACTTACCCTTGTGCTGATGGGTGGCTCTACTTTTGCAATTGGCTGCGTACCCAATTACGAAACTATTGGTTTTGCAGCACCTATCATTGTTTTACTGCTTCGCTTATTACAAGGTTTGGCACTTGGTGGTGAATATGGCGGCGCAGCTACCTATGTTGCTGAACATGCCCCTGCCAACAGGCGTGGTTATTTTACCTCGTGGATTCAAACAACGGCCACATTGGGCTTATTTATTTCGTTAGGAGTTATCCTGATGACTAGGCATTTTTTAGATCCCGATTTGAATAAATCAATTGCTAAGTTTAACGATTGGGGCTGGCGTATTCCCTTTTTAATGTCGCTTTTGTTAGTGGGCGTATCTATTTACATACGCTTAAAAATGAGCGAATCGCCTTTGTTTAGTAAATTGAAAAGTGAAGGGAAAACGTCTGTCAATCCACTAAAAGAAAGTTTTGGACATAAAGCCAACTTAAAAATGGTTTTGGTAGCACTATTTGGTGCTACAATGGGTCAGGGAGTGGTTTGGTATACCGGTCAATTTTATGCGCAAAGCTTTTTGGAAAATGTATGCAAAATTGATTTTGATCAATCGCGTACTATGCTCATTTGGGCCATTCTTTTTGGCACTCCTTTGTTTGTAATTTTTGGTAGTTGGAGCGATAAAATAGGACGCAAATGGATTATGCTCAGCGGTATGCTGCTAGCAGTGGTAACCTACCCTTACTTATTTAAACGCATGCTAGCTATCAGCAAGCCCGATAGCAGTACCATCATTGCTAACAAAAGTAGCAGCGACACGGTTAGGACATTAATCACAGGCACCGCAAATCACCTGCGCACCATTAACTCAAAAATGGTTTACACTTCGGGAATGCAAGTGCAGCAAACTGCTACCGATACAGTGTACAGCAGCACCTCCTTACCAACCACCTCCAAACCGGTTATCAAAACAAGTAAACTACTAGGCGATACAGATTATTGGCAAATAGTGCTCCTCTTATTTGTAATGATTGTATATGTAACCATGGTTTATGGCCCTATAGCTGCTTTTTTGGTAGAATTGTTTCCAACCAAAATACGGTATACTTCTATGAGTTTGCCCTACCATATTGGCAATGGCGTATTTGGAGGGCTAACTCCTTTTGTGGCAACGCTACTTACCACAAGTTTTCCCAACAATCCGCTAGCAGGCCTAATGTATCCAATGGCCGTAGCATTGCTTTGCTTATTGATTGGTGCTCTTTATATTAACAACAAAATAGACGAAAACGTACAAGATTAAACCACCTTAAATATAAATAGATGATGAACTTAATTAAAAAATGGGCAGGCATTATTTGGATGCTCGCAGGGCCTCTTGCCATGTATTGTTTAATTCGCATTGCAGCTTCCGAAATTGAATTGAAGCCTGAATTGGATACCAAAATTCAATGGGGCGTTTTTGTGCTCATTTTTTTACCAATTGCACTTGGGCTTGTTATTTTTGGCTACTATGCCTTCAGCGGCGAATACGACCACTTGCCCGAAAATTCAGATGATTTAACTTAATTTTTTTCCGCTGCATATCGATTGTAATACAAAGAAAATTTGCCATTGTAAAATTACTTTTATTAAATTGTAATTTTATACTATGTAATAATTTTTATCTTTTTTTACCATTCACTACGGTATAAAATGCTATTTTCGGGCAAATAGCAATGCGCATGTCAATTGTTGTAAACGGGTTATCCAAGAATTATGGCACACAAAAGGCGGTAGATTCTATTTCGTTTAGCTTAAACAAGGGCGAAATAGTAGGCTTTCTTGGCCCAAACGGTGCCGGAAAAAGCACTACGCTCAAAATGATAACCGGCTAT
>JAIXOS010000149.1 GCA_027486695.1 Chitinophagaceae bacterium
CCGTAGCTATCAAAATGGGTAAGGACAATAAAAACGATACCAACCTAATTCGCGTACAAGGCAATTTTGTTACAGATAAGGATCCCGGTTTTGTGGATGTAAAGACAGGAAATTTGAATCTCAAATCAAGTGCACCCGTGTTCGAAAAAATAAGCAATTTCCCCAAAATCAAGTTTGATAAAATGGGCTTGTACAAAGATAAATACCGTAAAAGATTGCCTACTGCGGAAGATGCGGGCAAGCTACCTGCTCAAATTCCGTGGAAAGACAGCGATAACGATACTTATTTTGGTACTTAATATGCGTTTATTAAGCTACATGGTAGCTTTTTATATTGTACGAGACAGAAGCTAGTACTAAAATTTAGCAACATTGGCGTTGGCACCATTCAACAGTCATAACACTATTTCGCTACAACCACCTACTATTATTGATATACTACCACTTCCTTCAAACAACCAACTCCTAAATGCTAAAAGCCACAAAATCATTTTGACACATGCAAAATGGCTTTACTAATGTGGATGATTACCCATTTTAAGTGTACCGAACGAAGTGCCACCAAATTGTGGATTGGTTAAAAAAACACTATCGGTGAGCGTATGCAAAAAAGCGGTCAATTGCCCAATTTCGTAATTGGAAAGCGGCAAACCCCTCCTCAACAAGCTATCAGTTGTTGGTCCACCCACTACCTGATTACGATAATGTTCAAATACATTGTACAAACTATAAAAGCGGCCATCATGACCGTAAGGAGCGGTTACTGCTACATTGCGCAAACTTGGCACTCTAAACTTGAGCGAGTCGGCGGCATTGAGGGTTATGTGCATTCTCCCCACATCGTGTAAAGTACTGTCTAAAGTCATTCCAATATTTCTAAAACTTCCATCTGTAAACAAAGGTTCACGATGGCACGAAGCACATTTTTTCTTAAAGATGTCATACCCCAACTGCTCCGGTAAAATAAATTGGGCTTCGCCACGCATCACTTTATCGTATTTGCTATTGTAACTTACCAATGTTAGCAAATATTGGCTGAATGCTTTGCCAATACGCTGTGTAGTAATGGTAGTATCGCCAAAGGCAGCTTTAAAAAGTAAAGAATAACGACTATTTTTCTGCAAATACTGCACTACCTTTTCAAGATCAGCGCCCATTTCGTTTGGGGCTGTAAGCGGAGCTAAAAATTGCACATCCAAATGGTTTATACCCCCATCTTGCATAAAATTGCTTTGCCAAGCCAAATTTTGCAAAGCGGTGGCATTGCGATTGGTTAAATGATTGCCCACACCGTGACTTAAACTATGTTCATAGGTAGTAAATGCAGCAAACTGTTGATGACAATCGGCACACGCTATTGTACCGTCGGCACTTAGTTGTGGATCAAAGAAAAGCGTTTTGCCAAGTGCTACACCTTCTTCCGTAAGCCTGTTTTGCGCAAAACGGTAGGTAGGCTTTGGCCAACCTTTAGGCACGATCCACGCAATTAACTTGGGTTTATAGGTTATATTTATCCATCCAATCCCCAATACGGTCATGATAACCATCAACAGTATACAGAAGGTTTGTTTCATGGCAACTTACTTAAACTAAACATTTGTGCAATATTATCAGCCAATTGCATAGCCAAAGTTCCGGGCGAATGACAAACCGGATATTGCGCTATAGGTAAGGCATGTACACTATTAAACCACTTTTGCAAATCGGCCACTAGCACCAAATTTTCCCGAATAGGTATTTGAGCGGTAAGTTGCACTTTGCGCAAGGCATTTTGCTGCTGCAAATAACCTCCTATATGATGGCTTACGGCATGGGTAGGCGCCTTAGAAGCAGCAGATTGTGCTTCAATTTTGGCATACACATAGCCGGTATTCCACGACCAAAACATCCCCTTGAGAGGATCTAAAGCGCCCGTTTGCAGACCTACTGTTTGGTAGCTACTATCCACTCCAATATTAAACGATATCATAACTATTGGCAAATTGCCCACGTTTATGGAAATACATTTGCTAGTGCTGTCGTTTTCGTCTATTAAATAGATAAAATTTTTCGTTTTCCATTCCTTGCCTTGCGTATCCGTTAATACAATATTTGAAAGATAATATTTTAACATGTGAAAAGTAATAGGCTCATCAAAACCATTACGATATTGTTGTGTATGTAGCTGCAAAATAGCATCTCCTAGTTGGTGCTTACAACGCAGCAGCAAGGTATTTGTTTGTGCAACAGCACGATTGCTTGTAACAAAAAGTACAATAGCCAACAACCAAGCATACAAATACTTCATCATTTTTATAAGTTAATTTTTTGTCGCAAGCTTTTATTCAACGCATGCATTTTTTTAGAGGCTATCCGTTTTTCCTTTGCTGCCTTAGTGGGTAGGGTGGCAATCCGATTTTTTTTAGGCGTAAGGCTTTTCTGTACTAGCACATTCATTTTGGCAATAACCAATTGCTTATTTGCTAGTTGCGTTCGGTGTTCTTGTGCCGACACAAGTAAGAAACCTTCTTTTGTTAATCGCTTCCCAAGTTTTTGCAACAACAACTGCTGTTGTTCTTTGGTAACTAATTGTGAACTAGCAATGTGCCAACGCCCTTCCACCATTGTTTCTACTTTGTTCACATTCTGTCCGCCGCTACCGCCACTTCGAGCCGTTTTAAACTGTATTTCGGTAGTAATTTCTATCTTCATTGCTGTAAAATTAATTGATTTAACATGAGAGTGGTCATACAACGTGTTAGCGAAGCCTCTGTAACCGTTAACAACCAAATAACAGGTGCCATACAAAATGGGCTTTTGGTGCTTGTTGGCATAGAACACGCAGATACTATTGAAGATGTTGCCTGGCTAAGCAACAAAATTGTACAATTGCGTATTTTTAACGATGCACAAGGCGTTATGAACCACAACGTAATTGAAATGGATGGCAATATTTTGCTGATCAGTCAATTTACCTTAATGGCAAGTACCAAAAAAGGTAACCGTCCTTCTTATATACGGGCATCAAAACCACCTATTGCAATTCCATTATACCAGCAAATGATTCATCAATTGCAACTGCTCATGAATAAACCAATAGCAACAGGCGTATTCGGTGCCGATATGAAAGTACGTTTACTAAATGATGGCCCTGTAACCATACTCATGGATTCAAAAAACAAAGAATAACACCTTTGAAACCGTTGACAAATGTCATTTTTTATCAAGTGAATGGCGCATACCTTAGCATAGGAAGCAAGTTACCTATTTTCTCTCTTCAAACTTAAGCAAATGCTGCACGATATTACTAGCCGTTACGACATTGAAGTATTAATGAACCGATTTTACCAAAAAGCGCTGACCGATGAAGTGATTGGCTTTTACTTTACAGAAGTAGTGCAGCTCAACATGCAAAAACATTTGCCTATTATTGTAGATTTTTGGGAAAACATTTTGCTTGATGCCCATTATTACGGTCGCGATCCCATGCAGGCACATCAACAACTCCACCAAAAACATCCCTTTGAAGCTGCACATTTTGACCGTTGGATAGCCCTTTTTACCGATACCGTTTCTGCCTCATTTGTAGGCCCTAAAGCAGAAATAGCAAAACAACGGGCATATTCTATTGGTACAGTCATGAAAATGAAGTTTATTTACCATCATGAATAAACAACACAACAACGATATAACCTTAGCAGAAGCGCAGCAATTGGTAGATAATTGGATTACTACTGTTGGCGTTCGCTACTTTAACGAACTCACCAATTTGGGTATTTTGATGGAGGAAGTGGGCGAATTGAGCAGACTTATGGTGCGTACCTACGGCGAGCAATCGTTTAAAGAAAGTGATAAAAATAGGGAACTCTCCGACGAAATGGCCGATGTATTGTGGGTACTTATTTGTTTGGCAAACCAAACGGGCGTTAACTTGACCGAAGCACTCCAAAAAAACTTCGATAAAAAAAACATACGCGACGCTACCCGACATCTACAAAACACCAAATTGCACAAAAGCTAGTAGTTTAAAAACTTTCGGCGATACCACAAAACCAATATCAGCAAAACTGCATACATCACCCAATTAAACAAATCGTGATGATTTACTGCGAAAAAAAATGACCACTTTCTATTAACAGCAACCAAAATCAACACAATACGGGCAACATTGATAAGCGTAATCAGGCCTATACCAATACACACCCACCGCAATTTAAACCATAATTTGCCTGCATTTGCGGTTACAAAAGCTATCCAAAAACTCAACAACCCAAATCCCATACAACTCCAAACCATTTTTACAGCGTTTGCATGTACAATCCGGAGTGTAAAGCTATTTTCCAAATAGGTTGCATAACCAAACAATGCCAATATCCCCTGCGACATGGCAAACATCAAATACCGGTAACCACGTACTAAATTCATATGTTCGTCTAACCATGATACATACCACTTACCCGGTGTAGTAATGCCAATAAACCCATACACTCCCGCATAACAGCAAGCAAAAATGCCTAAGAAAAGTAAAACATATTTTTGAAATCCTGATTGCATGGTCTATTGAAGTAGGTAAATTACAATGATCAAAGATATTGCAAAACAACCGGCTAGCTACCTGACCAAAAGTTGCATAATTTGCAAAAAGCCCCACTTTCTGCAATTCTTTTTTTAAAAAAAATACAATCTTTCCAAAAACAATTCATCCACATTTATATTTGCAGCCTTATGAGCATTCAACAAAACGACAACAAGTTTCAAGCCATTATTTCTCATGCCAAAGAATATGGCTTTGTATTTCCTTCCAGCGAAATTTACGATGGCCTCAGTGCTGTATACGATTATGGAAGCAATGGAAGCGAATTGAAAAAAAACATACGCGATTATTGGTGGAAAAGCATGACCCAAATGCACGACAATATTGTAGGTATCGACGCTGCCATATTCATGCACCCAACTACTTGGAAGGCAAGCGGACACGTTGACAACTTTAGCGACCCAATGATTGACAATAAGGATAGCAAAAAACGCTACCGGGTAGACCATTTACTCGAAGCAAAAGCCGACGTACTGCGCGAAGCCGGAAAAACCACCGAAGCAGACGCACTGATTGCTCAAATGGAAGCTTTGCTAGCTGCCGAAAACTTTGCTGAACTAAAACAATTGCTCCTCTGCAACAACATTGTTTGTGCGGTTAGTGGCACTGCCAATTGGACCGATA
>JAIXOS010000260.1 GCA_027486695.1 Chitinophagaceae bacterium
CAAAATATTGCGGCAGGAACTCAAAAAGTGAACATTGCCTTGAAAGATTCAACCAATTGGTTGTTTTATTCCGATACCATGGCCATCACTTTATATACCATTCCTTCAACGGATACCGCTATTTATTGGACAGGCAATATAGATACGCTTTGGAATAAAGCCGGTAATTGGAATAAAAACCGGATACCTACCGATACGGACCATGTAGTAATACCCGCTGTGGCGAATAGACCAAGGTTAAACCATCAATCCATTACGGTAAAATCGCTCACACTGCTGAGTAACGCTTTTTTGCGGTTAGATAGCGCCTTACAAGTATTGGGAAATGTTGTTTGTTATGGTACTATAGATGGATTAGGAACACTCAAAATCAGTAGCCTTTCAGAGGCGGCATTGCATGCAGGAAAAACTTGGTCAATCCCCATTGTGTACAATGCTAGTTCCGGTAAACAATATTTGGTGGAAGGAAGTTATAGTACTTTATCTGTCAATAATGGTTCAGGTGGAATAGTAGAGGCATTGGGCAATATAGCAATAACAACGGCATTGTCAGTAGCCGATAATACTACGTTAAATCTGAAAACGTACACACTTTCCGGCAGCTTTTCAATGAGTGGAAATGGTACGATTTGCACACAAAATGGGAGTGCTTTGCCTATACCCGAAGGCATCAACTACAGTGGTACTGTGCGCTACAATAGTGGCGTAGATCAGCAAACCATTGTGGCGGCCAATTACCTTCATTTAGATATCAGTGGCGGTTTGACAGGGAGAGTACTTTCACCGGTAGGAACTATTGGAATAGCCGGTAATTATACACCCGTTGCAAGTAATTTGCTTACGGTCGCATCGTCTACCATTGCATTCAATGGTTCTGCCAATCAGCAAGTAATGTCTGCTACTAATTTTAACCATGTACGTATTGCCAAGCCTAATCTAGCAAATACGCTTGTGTTTTCGGGGATGAGTACCCTTTCAGGAACACTTTACTTAGATTCCGGAAGGGTGCAAGTAACTAGTAGCAATGGAGTAACGATGACGCAGGACGCAAATGTGATAGGTGGCGGTTTGGGTGCGTACATAGAAGGTCCTTTTACAAGAGCTATAGCCGCAGGGCAGGGTATATACACGTATCCGTTGGGGGTGTATGCCAATGGCAGCAGCTATTTTTTACCCGATACTTTAACTGGAGCCAATACAGCTGCCAATATTACCATTACAGCCTTTAAAGCCAATAGTGGCGGTACGGCTGATGGAACTACGGTTAGCAGTATCAGTACCGGTGAATTCTGGAAAATTTCAGCAAGCAATGCGGCCATCGTTGCATTGACTGTTGCTCCTCACCAATTGAATGCCAACCGGGTATTGGCAGTTAGTACCACAGCTATGGCTGCTAGTTATGCATCTTTGGGCGGAAGTATTACGTCAAGCAGTATCACCGCGGTGAATGTTGCCATTACCAATGGCGATAGCTATTTTGTGGTAGCTCAATCTACGCAGGCTGCGCCTACCATCACTAGCTGGGGATCGGATGTGCCAGGTGGCAGTACCTTTTATCCGGGTTCGGTGATTACCCTAAATGGAGCCAATTTGTCGGGAACACAAGTATATATTGGTAATCAATTGATTAGTGTAACCAGTAACAGTGGTACTTCTATTGTATTTACGGTGCCAACCACAGCCAATGCAAGCTCGGTGTCTGTTTCGTCGGTTGGTGGGGCAGAAACTGTTCGTGGAAATTATATTGCCAATGGATTTGTTTCAGTTAGTACAGGTAGTTGGACAAGTACCGGCACATGGTTTGGGGGCGTAGTGCCTACATTGGGTGCTATTGTAGCCATTAAAAATGGACACATCGTTACGTTGAGTACCACCATTAGCACTACTTCTACATTTAAATCACCGGCTTCGTTAATCGTTGCTTCGGGGGGTGTTTTATCTGTTGCATATGGTGCATCGGCTACTGCATCGGCCAATTTATTGATCAATGGAAGTATGACCAATGCCGGTACGATATTTATAGGTGGCGATGTTTATTCGGGGCAACTAACTTGTAGTGGTACCTTTACCAACAGTGGTAGCATAACGGCAGGCGCTGCTCCGGGAGTTAACCAATATGCGTTTTTTACACTGAATGGTGAGAGCACCAATTCGGGCTCGATACTCATCCAAAACGGAAGTTCTAGTACCACGCTTTATGTGGGCAATCGGTTGGTGAACACCGGAACCATTACCATCAATGCCAATATTCACCTCACTGCTGCTGCGTCGGCAATTAGTGGTAATGGTGTAGTATATGGGAGCAGTTCTACATTGCTTTACAATACAGGTACTACTACGCTTATTGGAGCCGAGTGGTTAAGCGGCAATACAATCGGTACGCCGGGGGTACCGCAAAGCGTACAAATTGGTACTCTAACTGCAAATACAGTAGTTGATTTCGGAAACATTACATCATTTCGCAGGGTAATGGGTACGCTGACCATTAGCTCCGCAAGAACGGGCAACGGACTGATTTTGTCCGCTACTAGTGGGGGCGATTTGTATGTAGGCAGCACTTTTTCGGCTACACAAACTGCTGCCAATGCCTATGGTAATTTTGGTGGCGGATTTAATGGTAATGGTCGAGCGGTTTATTTAACAAGTAGTGCTGCTCAAACATTTACGGGGCCTGCTTCGGGTACGCCTTTAACCATTCCTTATTTGGTCATGGGTAGTGGCGGAAATACACAACTTACATTGGGCGCACCATTGGTAGTGAGCGCACCTAATGGAGGCAACGCAATAACGCAACCGGCTACACCGGCTAGTGGTGCAGGCAGTAATTACATCAATTTGGCCGGATTTAGCCTTACTGTTGGCACCGTTGGGCAAGCGATGTCCTGTTTGTCTACCAATGGCACTGCCAATGTATTGTATGTACGGGGCTTGAGTACTTTCAATACGTCCGCTATTACAATTAATGGCAATGCGGGTACAGTGAATTTGAGTATTGATAACGGAGGTGGCAACAAAACGATTGGTACTTTAATCATTAACCATCCGGGTGTTACATTAATGGTATCGGCCAATATCACTACCGAGTTGCAATTACAGTCGGGCACATTTACCTATGCACCTACTAGTGCGGTAGCTTTAAGCCTAGCGGGCTTATTCACCACTAGTGGCGGATCACTCAATGCATCGGCTAGCAATGCCACAGTAATTTTTAATGGCAGCACCACCCAAACAATTCCGGCGGGCATTTTTTCGGGTACGGTAAACAAACTAACCATCAATAATACTGCGGGCGTTACCCTTTTACAATCACTAACCATTGCAAATGGTTTTGTGGTAGGTACTACTAGTGGGTCTGCTTGTAGCCTTGGTGCCAATGTTACACTTACTTGTAGTACGGCTAGTACCGTTTCGGCAGGTTGCAGTATGTTGGTCAATAATAGTGCGGTTTGGATAACAAGTGGTATTACCCTTGCCGGTACGGTTACGGTTAATGGAACGGGCTTGAATAGCAGTGCAGTGTACGGTGGTTCGGGCAACGGTACACTACAGTTCAATGGGTCGGGTGCTTACACGCTTACAGGTGGCACGTTGAATATGAACGGATATTGGCAAAATAGAACGGCAAATGCTGTACAAGTACCCACACTCAGTATTGGCAATTATGGCGTATACGAACACAATGTAAGTGGTGGTACCATACCTACGGCTAGTTGGCCTTCAAGTGCTAATGTATATATCACCGGTACGGTGGGCACAGCCCCTTCGGGCTTGGCGCAAACATTTGGTAACCTTGTTTGGAATACCGTGTCGCTTGCTACCAATGTAACCCTCAATGCATTGGCCATTAATGGTAAATTGACGATTTTAAATACGGGAGCTGTCAATGCGATTCATTTATTGAGCACTAACAATGCTACACTGTCTATTGGCGATGGTTTACAAGTGGGTGGCAGTAGCTCAATCAATGGCAATACCATTAGTAGCACTAACGCCAGACTCAATTGGGCAAATGGCGCTACCAATACAGTAGTAGTGGTTACCGGTAATGTATCTATAGGTACCAATGGTACAATGGCTACCATCAGCGCATCAACGCTTTCTTTAACAGGCAATTGGCAGAACAATGGTGTATTTACCAATACCAATACAACAGTGGTGTTTACCGGTAACTTGAATCAGGAAATACAGGCCGCTACTACCGAAACATTTAATTTACTTTCCCTTAATAAAAGCGGTGGCACGGTTCTATTAGCGAGCAATTGTACCTTAACAGGCAGTTCGTTTACATTAACGAGTGGCAATTTGCAACTCAATAACTACCGATTGTCTTTAGCCTTAGCCACCTCAATTAGTGGGGGTGGTGTAGGTTCCTACCTGATTACCAATGGTACAGGTATGGTAGAGAAAAGTTGTGCTGCTGCTGAGGCTTTCTTATGTCCTTTGGGTACATCGGGTAGCTATACGCCTATTCGAGTTACTAATGGCAACAGTGCCACTACCATACAACTTTCGGTAGGCAGTACCATCACCAATTCTGTTTACGATAGTCAAAAAATGCTCAATCTACAATGGAATATGTTGAGTTCCAATGCCGTAACTGTAGATCTGTTGTACCAATTTACATCGGCCAATGGCAACAGTGCTTTTAGTGCATTACAGCCGTGTGAGTTGGGAATGTACAACAATGGTTACAATGTGGTGTCGTTGGGTACTCCGGCAGCAGTAGCATTGGGTTACACACTTAGTCAGTCGGGGGTAGCATTGGCCGCCAATACGCAGTATGCTTTGGTAATTGGTAACGAAAATGCAGTACGGTTAAATTGTGTTCCCGGCAGTTGGATAGGTAACGATGGTGCTAGCACCAATAACCCCCAAAATTGGTGTGGTGGATTGCCTGCCGAAAGTGCCCGTATTGTAATTGCCAACAATGTTCCCAAGCTTACGGCTAACTTGACTGTGCAACAATTGCAATTGCATTCCGGTATTGATTTAAACGGCTTTACGTTATCGGTGGCAGATAGCATTACGGGCAATGGAAGCATTACGGGTTCTGCTACTTCTTCCTTGGTATTGGGTGGAAAAGCTACTTTACGAATGAATGATCAAGTCAATGGAATTACCAATGCATTGGCCAATGTAACGATCAACAACAACGATACGGTACGGGTATTCAATGCCTTGTACGTTTACAATAGCTTGTCGTTACAGTCGGGAACGTTGGCTGTGGGTAGTGGAGACATTACATTGCTATCGCGTAGTATAGCGGCCACTGCTATGGTAGATGTTGTAGGGGTCAATGCCCGTATTGTGTATGAAAAGGAAGGAAGGTTTGTATCTGAACGCTATTTGAACAACAATAGGCGTGGTTACCGCAATATATCGGCAATGGGTGTATTGAGCGATAGCGCTATTTACCACAATTGGCAAGAGGGGGCTACCAATAACAACTTAAATCCGGCACCGGGATTTGGTATGCACATTACCGGTGTTAAGGGAGTAGGAATGCATGCGGCTACGGGGCTTGATGCCACTATTTCGGGCAATCCTAGTTTGTGGACCTACGGTTTAAACGATGCTTTTGTTCCGGTTACCAATACCAAAACCAAGCGATTATTGCCCTACGAAGGTTATTTTGCATTGGTGAGGGGTAATAGAAGCTACGATTTATTCAGTGCCTCGCCCAATGTTACCAATGCCATCACCATTTTGCGCAACCGCGGAAAACTACTTACCGGAAGTGTACGCTTGAGCAGCCACAGCGCGCCGCAATGGCTGCTTGCATCGGAGGCCGATGCCGCTTTTCGCCTCAATAGCAACAAAACCCCTACCGGAAAAAATAGTAGCGACTATGGCTTTAGCCTAGTTGCCAATCCTTATGCAAGTGCCATTAATTGGTCACTAGTGCACCAACGTAGCAACGGCGTAGGATATAGCAACGGACAGTTAAGCCCTTATTATTGGGTTTGGAACCAAGCCGCTAATGGTGGTCTAGGTGCCTGGGTAACGGTGCATCAAAACGGTTTGGCTTCAGTGGCTAACTTGAACGATGCGGTGATACAACCCGGACAAAGTTTCTTTATTCAAAACAACAATACCCAGGACAGTATGGTGTTGGCCTTTGCCGAAACTGACAAAATAACCAACCGAGCCATTGCGCCGTTGAAAGGGGTGTTTGATACAGCCGCCAATACCCCTAGCAATTGGTTGCGTATGGGTTTATTGCGCCTGCAAGCAACCGATTCTGTTTTGTGCGATGGTGCTGTAGCTATGTTTGCCGCAAATTACCGCAATCAAATAGACATCAATGATGCGGCTAAGTACAGCAATACTACCGAAAACATTGCGTGGCAAAGCAGTGGCAAAACCTTTAGTATGCAATCGCGGAACTTACCTGCACCGGGCGATAGTTTGCCATTGCGCCTATGGAATGTTGCAGCCGGCAATCAGTATGTATTGCAAATACAAACACAACAAGCTGCTTCGGTTACGGCTACTTTATACGATGCCTATACCCGTAATCAATGGCCTATTCCTGCAACAGGGTTGCTGCAAGTGCCGGTGGTGTTTACTGCCGATAGTGCCGCATTTTGGAATCGGTTTACCATCGTATACCAACAACCAACCGTACTCAGTAGTCGGCAATTTTTGTTAACGAGTTCGGTAAAGTCCAACGGGCAAGTACAGCTTCAGTGGCGCTATGCCTTGGCAACAGATTCGTTTGAAATAGAAGTGAGTTACAATGGGCGTGAGTTTCAATGGCTCCATACAGTACCCGCAGCTACCTTCAATTGGGTATTGCCGGCACCTGCTACCGAATGCAGCTATCGTATCAAAGCCATAACACGTGAAGACAATGACGCGTACAGCAATGTGGTAGCACATAAGCCTACCGCCCATGCATGGATGGTGAACGTGTATCCCAACAAGGCTAGTGCATCCCAAACCATGGTAGCGCGCATTGTTGGCCACCAACAAGTACCCGTACAAGTAAGCATTTACAACCAAAGCGGTCAGCTTGTTTGGCAACAGCAACACGTAACCAATGGATTGCTACAGTTGCCTTTGTTTACAGGTATTACACCGGCCAAAGGAAGTTATCAGTTACATGTTACAAGCAGGAAAAACGGTAAATACAGTAGAATAGCCACATTGCCGTTGGTGATTGAATAAAGGTACAACCATCATTACCCAAGCTAGTACTGTCTTCTGTAGAATAATCAATAAGGAGGCTACACGGTAGCCTTTTCTTTTTTATGAGCCATAGGCTGGTACTACTATGTAGCGGCATGGGCGTTGGCACCATTCATCTG
>JAIXOS010000093.1 GCA_027486695.1 Chitinophagaceae bacterium
CGTTCAGTTGGTCGGTCAAAAATTCGTCGCTCAGTGGTTTGCGCTTGTCTTCTGCCTCAATTAGGTCGGTCAAAATCTTTTTCACTTCGCGCGTACTTACCTCTTCCCCACTATCGGTACTAAGGCTTTCGCTAAAGAAGAATTTTAGTCGGTAAGTGCCAAATTCCGTTTGTACAAATTTGCTGTTGGCCACACGGCTTACGGTACTAATATCAAGTCCGGTGCGTTCGGCAACATCTTTCAGTATCATGGGTTTCATGGCCGTAACATCGCCCGTAGTAAAAAAATCGTATTGATGCCGCATAATGGCATTCATGGTACTGAGTAGGGTATGTTGCCGCTGCTGAATCATTTCTATAAACCACTTGGCGCTATCTATTTTTTGCTTAATAAACAACACTGCTTCTTTTTGTCGCTTGTCTTTTTTAGCACCCCGGTCGTACTCCTGCATCATGGTTTTATAGCCCTCGCTAATGCGCAGGTCGGGGGCGTTACGGGCATTGAGCGACAGCTCCAAAATACCGTTGTTGTTCACAATATAAAAATCCGGTACAATATAGGTTTCCGCTTTGTTAATGCTTCCTACATTGCCCCCCGGTTTTGGGTTCAACTTAATGATTTGCCCAATAGCCTCTTTCAATTGGTCGTCGGTAATGTTGAGTGCCGCCTGGATTTTGTCGTAGTGTTTTTTAATAAATGCCTCGTAGTATTTGCTCAGTATTTGTATGGCTAGCTGAACGCCAATGCCTTCTTGCTGTTTGCGTTGCAATTGCAGTAGCAAGCACTCTTGCAAGTCGCGCGCACCAATTCCCGGGGGGTCAAACTGTTGTATTTGTTGTACCAGTCGTTCTATTTCTCTTTCATCGGCAATAATGTTTTGTCTAAAGGCAAGATCGTCGGCAATAGAGCTCAGTTCCCTGCGCAAATAGCCGTCGTCGTCTAGGCTACCCACAATTTGTTCGGCTACTTTAAACAAGCGTTCATCTAAGTCTAACATACCTAGTTGGTCTATCAGTACATCGTAAAAGCTGCTTTCCAACTTCATGGGCAAGGTTTGCTTATCGTCCATTTCCGGATAGTTGTCGTCCTTCATTTTGTAGTCGGCAATTTCACCATCATCGTCCACTATGTATTCGCTAACATCCACATCGGCATATTCTTCATCGCTGCCTTCTGTTTCAAATTCGTTGTCGTCGGTGCTTTCAAACTCATCTTTTAGTTCGTCGCCGTCATTGTCGTTGCCCTCCGACTCCATTTCTAGTGCCGGATTTTCTTCCAATTCCTCCTTAATCCGTTCTTCCAAATTGGCAGTAGGTATTTGCAACAATTTCATCAACTGAATTTGTTGAGGCGATAATTTTTGCAACAATTTTTGCTGTAACGACTGGCTTAAACTCATAATCCTAAAAGTGTTAAAGTAGGTACCATTTACCCATGCTTTTTTACAAGAAGTAGGGCGTGCCCCGCTTGGGCGGGTCGGGCTATTCGTTCCTAGTCCGCGCACCTTACAGGTGCTGTGGGCTATCCACTGCTATCCCTCACGCAGTTCCTCCGCCCTTAGTTATTCCGTACTTTGAAAGCAATAGTTGCCAACCAATAGCAAGTAACAACGTTAGAGGGTTGGTAAATTTATCAATAAAAAACACATTGGGCAGCATTTATTCCACTGCCGCCGCTGCTGCAATTTTAGTGAGAAAAGCCCATTTAGCAAAAACCTTGCCAAGAGGCCTGTGGTAATGTATGAAGGCCATCCATAAAGAAGGATCATTTTCACCAATTCGCTATTGTTTTAGGCTGTCTAATTTAGGTACTCATGTAGGGCATTCCGCTCTTCTAGATGTTCGCTTGCGGCATCTCGAAGTATAGATAAAAGGCATCTCCCGATGCCATCATTGGTAACAGCGGCATTCGCAAAATTGTAATAAAACCCACCCTACAAATCAACATCTATTGGGTGGTTTTTATTTTTGCATCTTGATAAACCCAAAGTTTTCTTACTTTTATACCATGCCAATTGTAACAAAACGGAAAACAAAATCAATCAGCTATCTTACCAAAAGAATTTTGGTAAATGCTTCAAGAATACAAGGCGTAAAAGCTTCGAAAGAAGCAATGCGTGTTATGGGCTATGTAGTGGTTGCAGAAAATGGTTGGGTAGTAAAAAAATATGCAGATAACAGCATAGAGCGCATTAGCCAACTAGCAACATCTGATATTTCTATAAAGTTTGATTAGTCAATCGTATGCCAAAACAATTACGCATGCGAGTTTTTGCGGGACCAAACGGTTCTGGAAAAAGCACCGTCATCAATGCAGTGCGCAAACATGATGCAAAGAATGGCGTGAAAATAGACTTCGGTTATTACATTAATGCCGACGATATAGCAGCAATATTACGCAAACAGGCATTTTTATTTGAAAAATATGCAGTTTACACCACAGAGGAAGATTTTAAAAGCATTGCGTTATCCTCGGGGTTGATTAATCACGAATTTACCGAACCTACTTTTAAAGGCAGTTTTAGTTTAAACAACAATCAACTAATTTTAATAAATCCACAATCTGTTGAAAGATTGGCTCAAGTAATAGCGGATTTTTTGCGAAAAAAACTGCTAATAGCAAAACAGCGGTTTTCGTTTGAAACGGTTTTTTCGCATGAATCAAAATTAGCAATCATGCAACAAGCAGTGGAAGCCGGGTATAAGGTTTATTTATATTTCGTTTCTACGGAATCTCCTGAAATCAATAAATATAGGGTGGAACTCAGAACCAAAAAGGGTGGTCATTTTGTTCCACCCGATAAAATCGAAAACAGGTATTTCCGATCTTTAGAACTTTTATATAAAGCCTGCCAATTATCGTATCAAGTTTTCTTTTTCGATAACTCACAAGAAAATACCCCGTTCAAGATGTTTGCCCATTTCAAAAAAATAGGGGATGCAAAAAAATGGGATGAGTTACCAATAAATGCAATTCCGGAGTGGTTTAAAATTTACTATTCGGGTAAAATATTGAAGTAGTACCCGATCTTCAAAATGTTCGCTTGCGGCATCTCTCAAGTATATAGATAAAAGGCATCTCGCTATGCCATCATAGGTAACAGCGGCTTTCGCAAAATTGTAATAAAACCCACCCTACAAGCGTATGATTTGTTGGGTGGGTTTTTATTTTAAAAGGTCGTATTTTTATGTTTAAAACATAGTAAATGCCAACTATTTCGGCTTTTTTTGGGGATTATTATTAGAATGTACTTTGGCCCCAAAGAACACAATCCGCCACACATTCACATTTATTACCAAGAGAACACTGCAACCATGAACATTCAATCATGTGAAATACTAGAGGGTTATTTGCCCTCCAAACAACAAAGATTGGTGGTTGCTTGGGTTGAAATTCATAAAGAAGAATTATTTGCAGACTGGATGTTGTGCCAAAATGGCCAGCACCCATTTACTATAGATCCTTTAAAATAAAAATCATGTATCCACCAGTTATTAAAGTTCTACCACTTACAGATTACCAGCTTCAACTTACATTTCAAAATGGAGAAGAAGGGATTTTTGATATGAAACCTTACTTGAGCCTACCTATTTTTCAGCCATTGAACGATTTATTGATGTTCAATAAAGTGCGCGTGTGTTTCGACACAATAGCATGGGAGGGTGATATAGATATTGACCCAGAAACGTTGTACAATGGGTGCGAAAAACAAGTTGCGTCAATTTCCGCATTCGCGTAGTAATGCTGTAGAAGTAGCGAGCTAATAACCAACGCACCTCAAACTGATTCCTTCTTCCATCATACCTTGAAGGTTTTGAAAACCTTCAAGGTCTTTAAAAAACAGCAAAACCCGTGTTTTCAAGCCCCAACTTTTTCGCTGACGCCAAAACCAAAATTTTAAGCCCCAAACTTTTTCGCTGACGCCAAAACCAAAATTTTCAAGCCCCAACTTTTTCGCTGACGCCAAAACCAAAATTTTTAAGCCCCAAACTTTTTCGCTGACGATAAAACCAAAATTTTTAAACCCCTCCATACACGCAGTAAGCAGTTTTTTTGTTAAAACCGGCATTCAATTAATTACATTAGGTATAAGTATGCTTTAGTCAGTTTATTAGCTTTTTGTTAAAAAGTAGCATTTAATTTTTAAATACATTGGTAGACATACTATATTTATCTCATAAAAAATATAATTATGAAACTAACAACCGTAAAATTTTCAAAACTAGAACACACAGAGTATTTTCAGTTTTTAAAACAATTAGTGGCATTAATTAACCAATACGATGCTACTAAACTGAAGCTTGGTACCGCCCTTAATCCCTTGGTAGGTACTTTTCCTAATTTGCAGGCAGCCTTAGATAAAGAAGCGGGCAACCAAATTACCCAAACTTTAAACCGCTTAGATGCCGAACGCGACGAGTTGATTATTGCTTTTAGGCAGTTTTTGCAGGCTATGTGCAGCTACCCCGATACAGCAATAGCCGATAGTGCAAAACCACTGCTTAACTATGTACACAGTTTTGGTAAAGACATTGCCAAACAAACTATGCTAGCGGAAACTACCATTATTACTCAAATTGTTGACGGATTTACCAATAACAACGAGCGTAAAAATGCCCTTGCTGCTATACATGGCAGTTTGTGGATTACCGCTTTGGGTAATGTAAACACCGCATTTGCACAAGCTTACAATACCCGTATTACCGATACAACTAGCAACAATAAAGTTGCTAGTTTTACTGAGCAGAAAAAAGCGGTACTTCCACTCTATAACGAACTGATTGACCTGATAGAAGGGCGCTACAAAACTGCAAAAGCGGATGGTGCAGATGTTGCCCCTTACGAAAAACTAATTGCTGAAATCAATCAACTTATCGCAAGCGTTAACCAACTTGCCGAAAACCCGCCTAAAACAAAAAAATTGACAGCTCCTGCCGATAGTGCTAAAAAGTAGTGTTGGATTTTGTTGAAATGGCGCTTCGGTTTAAGAGGCTGTTTAAAAATGTACCATCCCGAAAGTTTGGAACTTTCGGGATGGTAACATAAATACCTCACCAATAAGTGATTTGTTGCAGCCAAATCTATTCAGTCAAGTTTCGTTAATTAGCTACGGAACTTTGGTTTGGAGTAATGGCATCGATTGCTATACAGACGTGCTGTACAAGCTACCTAAACCGGTAAATAATTTTTCTTAAAAAAATGCTGTCAAATCTTGTAGAATGGCGCTAACCACCCAACAAATGTTGATTTGTTGGGTATTTTTTAGTCAACCGCTAAGCGTTCAATCCTAAAAACTAATTTTGAAAAAAAATATGGAGCCGCCGATGATAGAACTTGCCCCCCAAGCACTTACATGAACGGATTACTATTTTTTACACCCTTATAAAAAAAAGAACACTATTTAAATACAATCATTAACTGAATAATATGCCGAGCAACAATCCTGTAACCGATTTGGTTTTAAAAAAAACAGCTACTCCTTTAACAAAAAAAGAACAGCAGTTTAATTTGCTTGTAAAAAAAATAACAATTAAAGAACAAGAAATTGCCACCCTAAAAAACAAAATAGATGATTTAAATAATTTTTACTATGCCAATGTGTTCCCGTTGCAAAAAGAGGCAAGTGAACAAAAAATTGCATTGGCCCAACAGATGGCAGAACTAGCCGACAAGGTGAAACTATCTAAAACCAATAAAAAAAAGGTATTTCAATTAATGAAGGATTTATGCAATTCTGCATTTGCCACTGTAGAACCTACAGACGAACAAATCGCTTTTTACAATCAATTTAGCCAAGTGTCTTTTGAGGAAGAAGCGCAACAACTACACGATTATGAAGCCATGATGATGGACATGTCTTTAAAAATGGCCGGCATCAATATAAGTATGCAGGATTATGAAAAAACAGAAGCAGGTAAGGCGCAATTCATGACCGACCTCCAAGCAAAAGTTGAAGAACTTGAAAGTACATTTAGTTCGAAAAATGAATATAAAGAAAGAAAAAAAAGCCAAAAGCAATTAGCCGCCGAAGCCGCCAAAAAGCAGATTGAAGAAACCCGTCATAAAAGTTTGCGGAGCATTTATATAAACTTGGCAAAACTATTGCACCCCGATGCCGAAACCGATCATCACCTGAAAATAGAAAAAGAAGAGTGGATGAAAAAAGTAACGTTGGCATACGAACAAAAAGACCTTATTACCCTATTGCGCATTGAAAATCAGTGGATACATCAGCAAGGCACCCAAATTAACAAGTTAA
>JAIXOS010000330.1 GCA_027486695.1 Chitinophagaceae bacterium
ATTTAAGCCTGCGTACAGCTTTTATGACCAAAAGTTTTAAGGAATTGGAAGGAATGCTCAAAAACAAAGAACAATTATTGGCTTCCATTCCTGCTATTCAACCCGTAAGCAATAAAGATTTAAACCGCATTGCAAGCGGCTTTGGTTACCGGATTGACCCCGTATACAAAGTGCGCAAACTACACCAAGGATTAGACTTTACCGCCCCACAAGGAACCCCAATTTATGCAACTGCCGATGGCACCGTTAAAGAAGCCAATATGGTTTCGGGCTACGGCAATCACGTAGTGATTAACCATGGTTATGGATACGAAACTTTGTATGGACATATGGTAAGGATTAAAGCTAGAAGAGGTCAGCGCATTAAACGAGGCGAAGTAATTGGTTATGTGGGCAATACCGGCAAAAGCACCGGCCCGCATTGCCACTACGAAGTGCACAAAGGCGGCAAGCCGGTTGACCCCGTTTATTATTTCTACAACGATTTGTCGCCCGACCAATTTGACCGTATTTTAAAATTAGCGGCAGCTAGTAACCAAAGCTTCGACTAACTTGTTAGCCTAATACCAATAGTAGAATTATCATCACTGTTATTGCGCTATTTTATGGCATCTGGCTATTGCAGTCTTACTTTCCTGCTGTGGCAGAAAGTCGAAAAAGATACTTACCTATTGCCAAAGGAGCCCGAAGCAATGAAAAAAACATTTTCGGCAACAATTCGTACAACCAATTGTTAATGAAACCATAAACGCATTTTACTTTGGAACCCAACATTTTTGCTTTTTTAAAGCGCATCATCAATACTATGGCTTATGTACTGTTGTGGCTAGCCATCAACTCTACAGCGGGCATTATGTACGGTTGGGGATTTGTAGAAACAAGCTTTGGATTGGGCAATGCCATTTTTTATATATGGCTTGTTACAAGTTTCTGTTTTTTGAGGTTGCTACTAAAAAAAATGTGGCGCAAACCTCTGAATTTTGAACATTGATGCAGTTTATGGTTGGGCAGTTGGACTAGCTGCTGCTACAAGACTATCGTACAATTTCTGGCTTTCGAGCGTAAGCTTATCGTAATCAATTGCTAATTGAGGAATCAGTTCTATTAAAGTATTGATTCTTCCTTCTAGGGCTAAAAATTTATTTAAAACTACCACCCTTCTTAATTCCAATAAGCACCAACCACTCTGAAAAGTACCGCGCTCATAGCGAATGGTATAATTCGATTCCGCTATTACACGCTCTAATTTATCTAAACTACCTTGTGTTATTTTCATCGTTATTGTGTATGTTGCCAAAGAGACTAAACAGAATTCCTCAAAAATAATAGTAGCCGTGGTTTTTAAAACACTGTTTTATCCACAAACTACCCCAAATGACGTTTTAAGAAGCTACGCATCGGTTTTTCTATACCATGAAAAGTAACTACCGAAAGCAACATCAAAGCAGCTACATACGTTGCAAAAAATAACGAAGCACTTTGGTAATACAAAGGCTTGGTGAGTTTGTACCATGCATAATGTAGCGGAATTTGCAATATGTACATAGCAAAACTAATTTCGCCTAAATAAATAGCCCATGGCTTATTACACAACTCTGTAATAAAGCCTGTATTTAACGACATCAACAAAATAAAAACCCCAAACAGTGGAGCCATAAAGCCATTGTGGTAATTAACCATAGGTATAGCCACTTCCAAAACAACGGTCATGCATACAATAATTGCCAACAACCAGGCATCCAGCCGCCGTACCCATTGCGAATGCCTTTGTAGATATACCAATCCGAAAAGATTACCCACCAAAAATTGATTGAAGTGCATGGGTGGAAAATAATGCAACCAATCGTGCCGATACGTTTGCATACCAAAAGGCCACTGCGGCAACAGTTGTAAGTACACAAACAAACACTGACAAAAAAGCCAGAAGGCCCCCACTGCAATTGCTACCTGCTTAAAGGAAAAGCGCAGCAGACAATAATTATTGATTATAGGAAAAGAAAGATAAAAAAACGCTTCAACCGAAAGCGTCCAA
The DNA here is from genome assembly GCA_027486695.1 of Chitinophagaceae bacterium. Classification (GTDB taxonomy): domain Bacteria; phylum Bacteroidota; class Bacteroidia; order Chitinophagales; family Chitinophagaceae; genus Parasediminibacterium. The sequence goes on from JAIXOS010000330.1 coordinate 2,033, forward strand.
CCTGCCCGATTAATGGTTAGTGCATTGGGAGGAATCCATGACTGTAACAATGCCAAATTGAGTCCCAAAGCATCTATTTTATAAGGGATATGGCAATACCACAACACCCAACAACTACCCAACAACGCAAACAAATAGGTAGGGTAAATACGCGCCAACCGATTAAACCAATATTGCTTGTATACAATAGGTTGTCCTAATTTGGTATAAGCAATTACCATTACAAAACCAGACAATACAAAAAAGAAACTGATACCCACATTGGTAAACAAAGGCGCAACCAAAGCATGGTTAAATGGAAATATACCGGTACCAAAGTGAAAAACAACAATCACTACTGCGGCCAAAAAACGCGTAAAAGTAAGTTGTGAAGTAGACGGCATAGGTGGCAAAAATAAGGTTACCGTGTCAACATTTCACTAGTAAGCGAAAGATGACAAAACGACCATTTCGGTTGACCACTGTTCAAAAGCAGGACTATTTTTTAAAAAAAAGGTATTTTGTTTGGCAAATTGAGCGCCAAAACCAAACAGAAAACGCATCAACCAATTGGGCAATTACCTGATGCAAACACATACAGTAGTTTGCTATGCGTAAGGGATTGAAGTGGTTACCCCACAGCCAAACATCCTGCAAGGTGGTTGGCGAGGAGTAAAAGCAAAAAGCCCGCCCCCGAAGGGGATACGCCCCCATTTTTATAAAAAAACACCTCATTGCTTACAAATAGCTTTCATTAACAATGAGTTACCAATTGATTCAACAACAAAAAAACATCGACAAGACTTTACATATAACATCAAAACAGGCATTTTGAAGATTAATTTACTATTAATTGCAAAAAAGAAGCCGTTTTCTGCACTTTTTTTAGTTATAAAATGGTAAATTAGCCGATTTATGAATTCCCCTGCTATGAAGAAAATATTTGCTTTTGTCTTTTTTATATGCTTCCTGAATTTAGGAAAAGCCCAGTTTCAGCGGTTAATTGTGAACGAATTTTCGCAAGGAATAGCAAATGGAGAGTTTATAGAATTATTGGTGGTAGGAAATAAAACATGTACTGATAGTACAGTTGATTTACGCGGTTGGATTGTGGATGACAACAACAGTTGGCATGGATCGGATGGGATAGCTGCAGGCCACTTGCGTTTTTCGTTAAACACCAATTGGTCAAAGGTTCCATTTGGTTCCATCATTTTATTGTATAACGGAGATGATAAAAACGATCGTATTAAAATAGCCGACGACCCAACCGACAGTAATAAGGATAAGGTATATGTTGTTAAGGTTTTAGCCGACAATAACAATACAAGAACCTACATAGAGGGGGATACAGAAGCCAATGCCGTACCGCCTGCTAGTGCTAATTCTTTTTCTAGTTATTCTGCGTCGGTATCTTATGGAAAAGCAATCTTGGGCTGGACAAACGTGGGATTAAGAAACGGCAATAGTGATGCCGTGATTGTAGTAGATCCGAGTTCCAACTCTACCAGAAACAAGCCTCATTTTTCCATTTCTTATGGAAATGCTCGTGGCAAATTAACGCCAACAATTCAGGTAGACGCGGTAGGAGGAGAGCAAAACTGTTATTTAATCGATTCTTTGTATACACGACAAGCGAGTTGGATAATTGGAGATGCCTCAACGTCTAATTCTGCTAACGAAGAAACCCCCGGTGCCCCCAATACACCTGCAAACAAAGCTTGGATTGACAGAATGCGTACTGTGTCTTTAGGAGGTGCCGCACCTACCATCAACATCAGCAACTCACCTATTCAAGCTTGCTTTAGCAACGCGCTTCAAAATGCTGCGTTGAATTTTACCACTACCAATGGTCCCACTACTTACAGCATTAATTGGAATAGCAGTCCTGCCAATACTTTAACTCCCGCAACAGATGTGTCACTTTCGGGTTCTACCATCAACATTGGCATACCTGCCAACCTTGCTGCAAATACCTACACCGGTACGATTGAGGTCAAAAACAGTTGTGCTACGGGTGTGGGAGTCCCTTTTTCACTCGTTATCAATAGTGCTCCCGTTCGACCCACTTTGCAGGAAATAACACCCAATACCTGTGTAACCACAAGTGGCATTGTTGTAACTGCACCAACTACAGGAGTGCAATACAGTATAGATGGAACCAACTTCACCAATACTAGTACGTTTTTGGGTTTAACTCCCTTAACCACCTACACCGTAACCATTAAAAATAGCACTACAGGTTGTACGTCAAATAATACTATTACCTTGGCATCGTTACCTACTGCACCTACCAATCCTGTTTTATCGATAACCCAAGCTCCTACCTGTAGCATTACAACGGGCACCATTACTACCGTGCCACAAACAGGTGTTACTTATTCTATAAAAAACGAAGACGGCACCGGATTTAAAATAGACAATCAAACAAGCAATGTGTTTGCCAATTTGATTCCCGGAAAATATACCGTAACCGTAACCAATTCCATTGGTTGCATTGCACAAACTAGCATTAGCGTGCCTTCCGCTCCCGGAGCACCTATTACACCTTCTACCACTTCACCTATAAATTTATGTCAAAATACTACTGCAACTGCCTTACAAGCTACCGGAACAGCCGGAAGCACCTTGCAATGGTATATCGATTTAAGCGCAGCGCCAACCACCACCGCACCCATACCACCCACAAATACACCTGCCATTTTCACCTATTATGTAAGTCAAAAAGACAATACCACTAATTGCGAAAGTGCCAAAGTGCCAATTGCCATCACGATTATTTCAACACCGGTTTTACCTACCGTCACCAATACCATAAGTTATTGTCAAAATGCAACTTCGGTAGCTTTAATAGCTTCCGGCAGTAATGGCACAGCCCTATTAAATTGGTACAACGTGGCTACCGGCGGTATTAGCAGCAACATAGCCTTTAAACCTACCACTACTAAAATTGGTGACAGCCTGTTTTTTGTAAGCCAAACCATAGATGGCTGCGAGGGGCCAAGAGCTTCTATCAAAGTAACAGTAGCTGCTGCTCCACAGGCGCCTACTACTACTACCCCCGTATTGTACTGCAAAAATGCAATTGCAGCTGCACTCAGCGCTACCGGTACCAATTTGCGTTGGTATACAAGCAATATTGGCAGCAGCGTAGGCAGTGCAACGGCTCCTACACCTACTACTAGCAGTATCGGCAATACACAATATTTTGTTAGCCAAACAGACAATGGATGCGAAAGCCCAAAAACCACTATTGTAGTTACAGTAAATGATATTCCCAATACACCTACTGCTACATCGCCAATTAACTATTGTAAAAACGATATAAGCACGGCACTATCAGCTGTGGGGAGCAATTTATTGTGGTATACATCACCAACTGGTGTTGGTTCGTCTACTGCCCCGATACCCGATACCAAAAACAACGGAAATACCACTTATTTTGTTACACAAACAGCTAATAACTGCGAAAGTGCCAAATTACCAATTGCAGTAAACATTGCCGCCCTACCGGCAGCCACAATCAGCTATCCAAATACTAGCTTTTTACCAAGTGCTGGACTAATAACAGCAACGCAAACCGGCACATCTGGAGGCGCTTACAGTGCTGCTCCTTCTGGCTTAACAATTAATAGTACTACTGGTAGTTTTAATGCAAGCAATAGCCTACCTAATACTTATACTATTACCTATTCATTTTCAAACGGCCAATGTAGCAATAGTGCAACGGCGGTGGTAACCATACGTCCTTCAAATACAGAAGTTTATATTCCAAATACATTTACTCCTAATGGAGATGGTCAAAATGATGTATTTTTGATTTATGGTAATACAATTGTAAGTGTAGATTTGCGCGTATTTAACCAATGGGGTGAAGCTATTTTTGAATCGACAGATAAAACTGTTGGCTGGAATGGCGTATCAAAAGGTAAATTACAACCAGTTGGAGTGTATATTTACGCCGCCAAAGTAACATTATCGGATGGAACTGTTGTAAATAAAAAAGGTTCAATAAATTTAATAAGATAATTGCATGAGAAAATTTTTAATGAGTGCAGCAATAGGATTGTCGCTGATGGGTATATGTAAAAAGAGTCTAGCCCAAATTGACCCTCATTTTTCGCAATATTATATGTCGCCCATGTGGATTAATCCAGCCTTAACAGGTGCAATTGATGGCGATTACAGAGTTTCAGGACTTTATCGCGATCAATGGAGAAGTTTTGATAATGGTTTTTCTACAAAAGGTTTTTCTTTTGATGCCCCTACGGACAAAAACATTAACATTGGAACAACGATATTAAGTCAATCTGCCGGCAACGGCGGTTATATTTACACCAATGCACATGTATCTGTGGCATATACAGGCGTACGATTTGGCGAAAGCGGATTTCACCACGTACACATGGGTATCAGTGCGGGTATCATCAATCGTAGAATTGACCCTTCAAAATTTGAATTAGGCGATCAATGGAATGCCGTTTCAGGATACAATCCTGCAAATCCTACTACTGAAATATTTAGCAATACTTCATCAACCGTATTTGACGCCAATGCAGGCGTTTTGTATTTTGATGCAGACCCCGATAAAAAAGTAAATATCTACGGAGGTTTTTCAGCAGCACATATATCTAGGTCGAAAGATAAATTTTTACAATCTTCCGCGAGTAAAACCACTATCCCTATTCGTTATAATGTACACGGGGGTGTACGCATTTCGTTAGCGGAAAATATAATTGTGGTGCCCAACTTTATGTATATGAAACAAGGAACAGCCGAAGAAAAAATGCTGGGAGCCTATTTTCAACTTAGTGCCAACAGTAGCACCGATGTTTTACTAGGAGGTAACTACCGCTATCAAGACGCAGTTTCACCGTACATGGGTTTAACATTCAATGATTTAACAATCGGGGTAAGCTACGATGTTAACGCTTCGAAACTAGGTAAGTTGGCTACCGGCGCAAACAGTTTTGAGTTGACACTCAGCTATATTAAGAAAAGAAAAGTTAAGGCTTCTCCAGAATATATCAGGTGTCCAAGATTGTAACAAATCTTGCTATCCTTAATAGGCAGATGAATCGCTTTATTTAATTTGTTTCAGCATTTTTAATACTCAACAATGAAATCTTTGCACAAAAAAATATTCTTCCTTTTTTCTATCACTTTAATAATAGGTAGTAACAGTATTGGCCAAAAGAAAATACTGACAGCTGCTGAAAAATCATTTGCAAAAGGAGAGTATTATACAGCAGCTAAATATTACGAAAAATATCTTGACGAACTTGAAATTTCGTTACAAAATGCTAATGCACCTTATAGTGTTAACAGACTGAAGGGGGAAAAGGGCTTTGTAAACTTCAAAAAGAGAAACAGTATTTTATATAAAATAGCTGATTGTTATCGCTTGCACAACAACTATGCTTCTGCAAAAACCTACTACGAGGAATTAGTGGAATTGGGTGATGACACAACTTTACCACTTACCCGCTACTACTATGCAGTTTGTTTAACAGCCCTTGATCAACCCGCACAAGCCGAAAAGCAATTAAAACAATTTTTAAAATTCAATGGCGAAGACGATGCTTACGGCGAAAAAGCGAAGGAACAATTAAAATTGGTTCAATCTTACATATTGCAAAAAAAGAATGGCAGCCCTAAGTACAAGGTTACAAAGCTCACCACTATAGCTACCACAAAAGGTTCCACTTATGCCCCCGCTATTTATAAAAATGGTTTTGCCTTTACAGGAACCGTTTTTGACAGTGTTGCCTTTAAAGCTCAAAAAAATCCTTATAAAAACCAATTATTTACGGCAAGTAATCTGAATGCAACCAAAGAATCGTTTGCAAGTATCAAATTCGATTCTTCTGCAAACACCTCTTATAATTATGCAGCAGCAACATTTACAGCCGACTCTAGTACTATGTATTTTACACAGTGGCATTTAAAAGATACTGTTAAGGTTGCGGCAATTTATGTTAGTAAAATACACAATGGCAGATGGAGTTACCCGGAAAAATTGAACGAACAAATCAACGTGCCCAATTACAACAGCCAAGATCCTTTTATTACAAAAGACGGGAAATATTTATATTATTCATCCAATCGCCCCGGCGGTTTGGGTCAATACGATATTTGGGTGGCTCCACTAACAGATTTTTCAACAGCTACCTCCTCCGTAAATTTAGGTACTGCTGTTAATACTGCTGAAGATGAGCGTGCCCCTTACTACCATGCATTTTCAAAATCACTGATTTTTGCAAGCAAGGGCCTAAGTGGGTTTGGAGGATTTGATTTGTTTAAATCCAAGGGGCAGTTTATTCATTGGGAAAAGCCTATCAATTTAGGTTATCCAATTAATTCAACTAGAGACGATATCTATTTTTGCTCTCCCAATACCTACATGCCTACAAAAGATGCATTAATTAGTTCCGACAGAAGTTCAGATTGTTGCTTAGAACTATTTAAAATAGACCAAAGTGCCGACAAAAAATACGTAAAAGGTACTGTTGTAGAGTGCGAAACCAATTCCCCATTACAAGGCGCGGTAGTTTCTTTAAAAAACAACCTTACGAATAAGGTAGACAGGCAAGTAATTACAGGAGCTAGCGGTAGCTATAGCTTCCAATTGATTGATAATACGCCTATTACAATCAGTATTGCCATTAACAAAGGATACGATACCATCCCACCAATTTTAATGCCAGCAATTTTATCAGACTCCATTTATACAGATTCCATCAAATTGGCTCAAGTTTGTTTGCTGAAAAAACAAGTAGAAGAACCCGTAGAAGTAGAAGTGGATTCTGCTAAAGTAGCTGTAGATATACTAAAAGGAAAAGCATTACCAATCAATTTTGAATACGAAAGATTCGATTTATTGCCCGCCTCAATACCGGCACTTGATGCTTTTGTAGCAATACTGCAAAAAGATCCTAATAAGAAAATGGAAATAGGTGGACATACCGACGGCAAAGGTGCTGTGGACTATAACTTGTCTTTATCTATCAAACGTTCGCAAGCTTGTTTCGACTACTTCATTAAAAAAGGTATTGACCCAGCTCGATTAACAATTCGTGCCTACGGTAAATGCTGTCCGCTTGTACCTGAAACAATCGACGGAAAAGACAATCCGGCTGCCCGCTTCGAGAACAGACGTGTTGAATGTAAACTGATCTTTTAATGTTTCGAAACTGTTAAAAAACTATTTACAACCCGAAAAAATGCACAAATAAACCGGTGTTTGTTTAAATTGGCATACAATTGGTTTAACAACAATTATAAATAGGATAAACACTAAATAATTATGAAACAACTTTGTATTTTATTCGTTACGGCATTTTTCTCACTCGTAGCACAAGCACAAAATGCCGATATTACCAAAGTGCTAGAATTCAAGAATGCCTCTTTTGACTTTGGAAAAATCACTTACGGCAAACCTGTAAAGTATACGCTAGAAGTAAAAAATATTGGTGCCGACAGTGTTACTCTTGAAAATGTTCAGGTAGGATGCGGCTGTACAACTCCGGAATATGAAAAAAACAAACGTTTTGCTAGTGGTGAAACAGTAAAAATTACATTAGGTTTTAATGGAGGAACACAAGGTGCCTTCTCCAAATCTGCAACGCTTTACTTTAGTGGGGGCCTACAAAAAGTAGTTACATTCAAAGGCGAAACATTCACAGCACCTGAAACACCTGCTCCAACTAATGGTGCTGTTCAGAAAATGAAATCCTAGTATTTTCTAACCTTTATCAAAATATTTTATGAAGTACCTATTCATTTTAGTTTTTACAGCTATTTTTTCTATGGCCAATGCCCAAACGCCTGTAAAATTTAAAGAGCTGAAACATAGTTTTGGAAAAATCTTAAAAGACAAACCTGTAACATACATTTTTTCATTTAAAAATACAGGAACTAAGCCATTGGTAATTGAATCTGCCAATGCAGAGTGTGGTTGTACAACACCAGAGTACCCCAAAGAACCAATTATAAAAGGGAAAGATGCCAAAATAAAAGTAACTTATAATGCGGCTAACCTTGGTACATTTACCAAAAAAGTACATGTTAAGTTTGCCAATATTGAAGCTCCAATAGATTTAGAAATTACTGGCGAGGTTATTACAAAGTAATTAGAGCTGCAACGTATTTAGTACTTTTTTATAAAAAAGGAATCTCTTTATGGGATTCCTTTTTTGTTTACTGTAGGCATTTCCTGAAAATAGGAATAAGCTACCGCCATAAAAGAATTGTTCTGGAAAAGTTATAAGAACAATAAATTTTGTTATGATATAGCCTATTAATTCTTTAGGTCAATAATCAAAAATATGCTCCACTTTTATGTTATAGCTGTTAAGCTTTTTAAGTAGTAAACTCAGATTTGCTACAGGAACTGCTAACGCAATCCTTTTCATAAAAGGTGCGGATGCTATTGGCTGAATAAAAACTGTCTTAGCGTTTTCAAATTCAATCTTGTTATTATTTGCAACTAAAACCGTCAGCAAAATAGCAGAATTGTTTCCTGCAATTTCCTTAAAAGATTGCCCTTTTAAACTAATGGAAATGGCTGTGTCAGCAAATTTATCGTAACGAGGGAGATTAAGTAGGCTGTCATTGTTAAGCAATACGGTGGTGGTTGGCAACGCTATATCGTATACTTGTTTTGTACCAAGTCCAATTAATTTTCCATATACATATTTCACGAGGAGTTCAGATGTTAGCAAATATTTGCGTTCTAGCTTTCTTGAAAAGTTGCATCCAAAGAAAGAAGTGGAAGTCCATAATGCTTTTAATCTGTGTTTAAAATCAAACTCATACCAAGGTCTGTCTTTGATAAAATCAACATATTCCTGTGTGAAATTTGCATTGAATAAATCTTCATCTGTTACTGGTTGTTCGGTATCAGTTATTCGGCCAAAAATTATTTCGTACCAAGATTTAATTGAATACTCAACTGTTGCACTTGTTCCAATAACCCAGATCATGAAGTGATAGCCGGTATTAATGGGGAAATGACCTTTTATTTGATCATTCACAATGCTATAGCTCTGCCAAATTTGAGCGGTATGGCTCATAAATGGAAAAGTTGTTGCAGTATGTTGCTTAAAATAATGCGCTTGTTCTTCGGGACTGAAAACTAAAAACCATTCAGGGAAAGTGAGAAAAGTTTGATCAGCCGGCCTTACATCTTCCTTGGGAGTTCTTGGAGTTGCATTTGCAACAAGCCACTCGTTGGGGAGTACACATCCTTCTCCTATTCCGATTGTAGTAGGATTACTTTTCTTAAAAAAGAAAGTAAGTGCCGCCATACCGATTGAACAAAGTGTAAGTACGTAAAGCCTTCTCATGTATTACAGTTTTGTAAATGATACAAGCGTATTGTCGGATGGGTCTTTGTCTTGCAAAATGCGTTTGCCAGAATCTTTGAAACCATAGGCTGAAATTATGCTACTCCACTCGTCGATTGATTTGAATGACTTGAATTCTGAATGATTGGTTTCCCAGCTTACATTCAAACCCAAATTGAAAACTGTATGCACTAACGAAACAAAAGTTGCCATTTCAGGAGTTTTAACATCGTGATCTCTCATAATAAACAAACCACCTTTTCGCAATATCCTATGAATAGATGTTAAGTATCCATCTAATAATTCGTGTGGACAATGGTGCAAACCTATGTGACAAGTAATCAAGTCTATACTTTCACTTGGAATGTCAGTGTCGTTGATTGGTAAATAAGTTAGAGGAAAAAAATTGCCGATTTTAGCAATCTGTCCTCGTTCAAAAATATCTGCTAGCGAATTATTGGGTGCAATGTCGTTTGTAAGAAGTATATTTCCTGATAGGTCGATATATTTTCGTAACTCAGAAATATATCGACCGGTTGAACCTATTTCTAAATATCCATTAATGGTAATTTTATTGCCAAGCAATTCTAATACCTGCTTCGCCATTTCTTGTTTCTGTTTTTTCAATGCTGGTAAAGCATATGTTAGTTCAGATAGAAAGGGCTTTATGCGCGGTAAGTTTTGTTGAACTGTTTTGTAAATTGCTTCATCTGAGTTCAGTTCTTTGGTAGTTGAAGCTATCAGGAAATGAAATTTATCTTCGGGATACAAGTGAAATATCACTTGCAGGAAGCGGTAAAAATCGTCACTCCATTTTATATCTGAAAACACATCTTTAAAAGCTGATTCCATTTTAATTTGATTTATAGTAGGTGTCCCAAAGTACATTTCTGAATTTATAATCTGGATCAAGTTGTTTTTTTAATGAAAATAATTTTTGGGCATTAGGATAAGCCTTATGAAATTGTTCGAAGGTTGCATGCGGTTGATAGGGTAAATAATATGAGCCCTTAACTAATATAGCAGCATCAATTAATTCTCGGGTCCATACAGCTACTTGGTTTTTATTGGTTTCAGATGTACCTTGTTTATACCAAACCACAAATGCAAAAACCTCTTCTTTTGCCCATGCTAACAAAGAACCACTATCCGCATTTGCATGCCGAATAGACACATTGATAACATTTACATTGTGTCGAATAAAAATTTCAGCCATAAGTGCCGCAAATGCATCAAACTTTTCTGTTGGGACAAAATATTCCTGCAATACATAGGTGGTATCTTTTCTTGATTTGGGCTCTAATTCCAGAACATCATAGCCTGCTTCATAATTTCGCCAATGTATTTTCTTTCTCCAAAACACAAGCGGGTCAATGATAAATTCCCTTCGCCATTTCCCAAATTTGCTTTTACTGAAAGCACCTATAAAATATCTTTCTATAGGGTAAGCTGCTGCAAGTGGCATTAATCTAGTGTTATCTGTTGGCCTTTCAGTAGTCGTTTTCCAGCTAACAGCTCTTACATGCTTGTATGAAGGTGGGTAAATATCTGCATTGTGCAGTATTACTTCCTGATTATCCCTAATAGTGTTAAAGAAAAATTGCTTATATGCATCTCGAAGCATCTTCGTATGGCTTCTTTTGACCAAAATATTTTCTGTTAAAGCTAGTTCAACATTTGTAATTATAGCAACTGCGTTATAACAACCCACACAAGCGTAAAATATTTCAGGTTGTTCATTTGGCGAAGTGTGAATTATTTCACCATTTGCTAAAATTACATCAAGTGAGATTACTGAAAGAATCAAGGGGCCAAGTCCAATATATCTTCCATGACAGTTAACGCTTAAAGATCCTCCAACGGTAAAATTAGCGTAGGTCTGCATAATTTTAATGCTAAGATTGTGCCCATCAATATAGTGTTGAATATCGCACCAACGAATGCCCGCTTGTACTTTAATGGTTTTATTTACAGCTGAAAACGCTAAAACCTTATTGAACTGTCGCATATCAATATGTAAGCTGTTCGGGCTTGCTGTTTGACCTCCCATACTAAATCGGCCGCCTCCAACACATATAGGCTTACTTGTTGTTCGAATTATATGTTGCAAGTCTTCCGTTGTTTTGGGTGTGGCTACTTGCGAAACAATGATTGGATTAAGTTGGGTTACATCATTAATGATTCTTTCTTCCGTTTTTAAGTGTGGTATTTTTTCTGCTTCCGGATTTTTAAAATAGTCGGGTGCAGAATTAGGTATCGCCCCAAAACGATTTGAATTGGCTTCTCCTTTTTTAAAACCCAATACATATATCAAGAACAGAGGACCGAATACTGGAAGAAAAATGAGCCAAAGCCAATGTCCCGATTTATTGCTGTCGTGCAGTCGTTTTGTTGCAGTAGCAAAAAGTGCCCAAAATAAAGGGGGATAAATGAACCATGTAGCTGTGTAGGAAAACAATAACTCTAGAAGCTGGAAAAGCACATAAAAAGTTGTCCATATAAATATGGATGCGGTCCAATAAGTCAACCGGTCAATTCGTCCCCTTGTGGTAAAAAGTAAGTAACTAACAATAAGTTTATCTTTCAATGGCATTGGCAAATAAATATTAATGTTTATTGATTTATATATTACAAATCAATAGTTACAAAAACGCCCCAATTATCTAATTAAAAAATCTTTTCTTGTACCACAACTGATAGATGATAATCCCCCTACTCTATAGTTGTTTCAAGGTTACCAATCATTTTTACGGGCATTTGTTGCCCCATTGCATCCATTTTTCCACTCAAATTTGTGGATCGAGTTTCTGATTTCAAGACCCCTTTTTCGTTGTAAATACGCTTAAATGAAATGGTACCAATCAAATGCTGTTTCATTTGCATCCCCATTTGTTCTATGGTGTTGTTAAACTTAACTTCTGCAATACCATCTACCCAAATTTCTTGATTGCTAATTTTAGACACATTGTAATTTGTGATTACAGATGATCCTGTTTCTTTTTCAGCTATAGTATCAATCCATTGATTGTTTTCTTTTAATGTTGCCAATTGGGTTGTTGGTAAGGTTAGCTTCCAAAAAATATCATTCCCATTAGATTGTACCAATTCCGTAGTGGTGAGCTTTGCATCCGATACGCCCTTTTTCAAAATAAAAGGAACTTTGGTTGATAACGATTTGAGCATGTTCTGTACTAAGGGATTGGACAAAGAAGTATTATCGTCACTATCAAAACTTTGTTCTTGCCCCATCATCGTAACGGAGCCTTTAATTTTTTTTAATACCACCGTGCCTTGTACTACCTGATCTGCTACAGACGAAATGGCAATTTCTGTTGTATTTTCTCCTTTAATTGGCACTTCCATTTCCATACCCGGTTGCATCTGAATAACGGTTTTTACTGTAGTCTTGCTTTTAGCAACCAACACCTTACCTACTTGAAACTGTTGCGCCTGCACGTTGTTTACGTTACTCAAACACAAACTTGAAAAAATAAAGATTCGAATACTATTCATAATTTTTTGTTTCTTTTTTACTATTTACCAACTTCCACTAGCACCTCCACCACCGCTATCGCCGCCACCAAAACCACCAAAATCGCCGCCGCCGCTATCGCCACCACTACCACCACCACCTTGATAAAAGCCGCCACCACGACCGCTGTTTAACAAGCTAGATAAAAGTAAAGGCCCTATAATACTGCCATCACCTCCACCACCACCGCCGCCTCTCCTACTTATAAATAAGAGAATCAATACAATAATAATGATACCCAAAAAAGAGCCTACACCATTACTTTTCTCATCACTTGGTCTACGCTCGCGTGCAACCTTATACTCACCAATTGCCGCTTTTGACAAATTATCTATCGCATCATCAAATCCGCCAAAATAGTTTTTTTGTTTAAAATTGGGCTTAATATTTTGCTCAATAATTGAATTGGCTACAATATCGGGAATAGCACCTTCTAATCCATAACCTACTTCTATCCGTATTTTCCGTTCAGCAATTGCTACAATAATAAGTATGCCATTATTTTTTGTTTTACTGCCTATTTTCCAATTTCTGAAAGTGTTTACTGCTACGTCTTCAATAGACTCACCATTTAATGTAGCAATGGTTAAAATAGCAATTTGATTACTAGTGCTGTCGTCTAACGCAACCAATTTTTTTTCAAGAATCTCCTTTTGCTCTTCGGATAAAACATTCGCATTGTCTACAACTAACCGTGGCGGATTGGGAGCAGGTATAAATTTTTGGGCATTCGTACCCAAATGAAACATCACTGCCAAAAAAAGTGTCAAAAAATATCTCATTGCAATGGGAAGTAAATGAAAAGCAATAAATGCAATCGAAAACCGATTATTTACCAAATACAATATCGTTCGGCAATTCGTTTACATCATTTACTTTATCGTATGGAAAATGTTGAGTCAATGCGGTGCCAATATCAGTAACAATAGATGCTATCCCTTCGGCATAGTCATTGCTATTAAAATGATAAATCATTGTGTTCACTTGTTGCTGCCAAAAAGAAGAACCTAGTTGCTGGTGTATTCCTTCATCTGCCCAAATGGCCAACTGCCTATGCTTAATAGCTATATACACCAACACCGCATTTCTATCTGCGGTGTGGTACATATTTAGCTGTTCGAACAATTCCTTAGCTCTATCTATAGCATTTACATAGGCGCACTTACTTTCAATAAACACACGTATTTCGCCGCTTGTATTGGTTTCTGCTTGTTGAATAGCATTGGTAATCAATGATTTTTGCTGTGGCGAAAAAAAATCGACCGCTTTGCGTCTAAAAAAGAAATACATGTGATAATCAATTTAAAATTTTACTTCCGGAGCTTTATCACTTCCAGGTTCTGCCTGAAAATATCCTTTTTCTTTAAATCCAAACCATCCACTATAAATATTGTTTGGAAACCTGCGAATGATAGAATTGTATTCTTGCACGGCGCCATTAAAATCATTTCTTGCCACTTTAATTCTATTTTCTGTACCTTCTAGTTGCACTTGAAGGCCTCTAAATGCCTCATTGGCTTTCAAAGTTGGGTAATTTTCCGTGATACTCAATAGTTTGCCCAAAGCCTGCGACAATTGCCCTTGTGCTTGTTGAAACTGCTGTAATTTTTCCGGAGTTAAGTCGGCGGCATTCACCTGCATTTGTGTAGCTTTGGCTCTTGCTTCCACTACATTAGTAAGAGTAGTTTGCTCAAAATTCGCTTCCCCTTTAACGGTACTTACCAAATTGGGAATCAAATCGCTGCGGCGTTGGTATTCACTTTGTACATTACCCCATTTACCCTTTACATTTTCCTCAATGGTCACTGTTTTTTGTTGAAAACTTACGGAACCACATCCTACACATCCACCAAACAACAGAATAATGCCTCCAATAATAATCAACGCCAAGTTTTTTGTTTTCATTTTGCTATTTTTTTAAAATTTTATACAATACTGTTTTCAAAACCCGTTTCAATTGACATTTGCTAAGGCGCAATTCATCAATTTTCCTAGTTTATGATTGTTTTATTGGTTAAATATAGTACAAACTAAATACCCAATTCTTTTTTTTGACGTTATGGCAGTTACAACATTTAGCTTTAACATTTTTTTACATTCAACACTTGCCTTGTTTCTATTTCTATAAATGATATGCCCATCTTTAAATGGATTACAAAAAACGTTTACTGGGTTATGGACACAAAAAAGCCTGTTGGTAAACCAACAGGCAAAACCTATAACAAGAAAAACTATGCTTCTTTTATGGCCGCAATACCGGGCAATACCTTACCCTCAAAATACTCCAACATAGCGCCTCCGCCGGTACTAACATAGCTTACCTTATCAGCAAAACCAAATTGATTTACGGCTGCTACACTATCGCCACCACCAACAAGACTAAATGCACCTCCTTGCGTAGCTTCTGCAACGGCTATTGCAATAGTTTTAGTGCCATGTTGAAATTTTTCCATTTCAAAAACACCCATTGGCCCGTTCCAAAGAATGGTTTTTGAGCGCTTGATTACATTAGCAAATTGCTCGCAGGCATTGGGGCCAACATCTAAACCCATCCAACCATCTGGTATACTGTTACTAGGAGCCGTAGACGTATTGGCATCGGCAGCAAATTTATCTGCTACAATACTATCGCTTGGCAAATGAATAACAACCCCTTTGGCTTCCGCTTTTTTAAGCAATGTTACAGCTGTGTCTAAACGATCATCCTCACACAAACTATTTCCTATATGGCCACCTTGCGCTTTCATAAAGGTATACGCCATACCACCACCTATAATGATATCAGTGGCTCTTTCAAGTAAATTTTCGATAATTAATATTTTATCGGACACCTTGGCACCCCCAATAATTGCCGTAAAGGGTTTTTCGCTTTCGTGCATAATTTTTTCGGCACTCGCTACTTCTCCATTCATTAAGAGACCGAACATTTTTTTACCTGCTTCAAAAAACTGCGCAATCACTGCCGTACTAGCATGTGCACGATGGGCGGTTCCAAATGCATCATTTACATAAACATCTCCTAATTTCGATAATTGCTCAGCAAAACCTACATCTCCTTTTTCTTCCTGTTTGTAAAAACGCAAATTTTCTAACAAGAGAACTTCGCCGGGAAGCAAGCCTGCGCTGAGGTCTATAGCAGACTGACCAATACAATCATCCGCAAACTTAACTGTTACACCACCTAACAACTGGCTTAAATGGCTAATGATGTGCTTAAGTGAGTATTTTTCTTCAGGACCCTCTTTAGGACGTCCAAGATGACTCATTAATATAACACTACCTCCATCGGCTAATATTTTTTCAATAGTAGGAACAGCTGCGCGCATCCGGTTGTCATCGGTAATAGCAAAAGTTTTTTTATCTAAGGGTACATTAAAGTCTACCCTAATCAAGGCTCTTTGCCCTTTAAAATCGTGATTTGAAAACTGACTCATATCCAAAATTTATTTAAATGCAATAAAAAAGCCGGCACGAGGCCGGCTAAAAATCAGATAACAATTATTTAATTAGTCCTGCAAAGTGATTAACGGTACGTACCAATTGTGATACATAGCTCATTTCGTTATCGTACCAGCTAACTGTTTTTACTAACTGAACATCTCCAACAGTTAATACTTTTGTTTGGGTAGCATCGAACAAAGAACCATAAGAAATTCCGATGATATCGGTGCTTACAATTTCATCTTCTGTGTAGCCAAAGCTCTCATTTGCGGCAGCCTGCATAGCAGCATTCACCTCTGCTACAGTTACTTTTTTAGTTAATACCGTGGTTAATTCAGTAATTGAACCAGTAATAGTTGGTACACGTTGTGCGCTACCATCTAATTTACCTTTTAATTCGGGCAATACCAATCCGATTGCTTTAGCAGCACCAGTACTATTAGGAACAATATTTTGTGCAGCAGCTCGTGCACGGCGCAAATCGCCTTTTGCGTGAGGCGCATCTAAAGTGTTTTGGTCATTGGTATAAGCATGAATGGTTGTCATCAAACCACTAACTATGCCAAAGCTATCTTGTAATACCTTAGCCATTGGAGCTAAGCAGTTGGTAGTGCAGCTAGCACCGCTAATTACAGTTTCAGTACCATCTAAAATGTCGTGATTTACATTAAACACTACTGTTTTCATTTCACCGGTTGCAGGTGCAGAAATTACTACACGTTTGGCACCGGCTGCAATGTGTAATTCGGCTTTTGCTTTATCGGTAAAAAATCCTGTACTTTCAATTACAACGTCTACTGCATGTGCTCCCCAAGGAATTTGAGAAGGATCGCGTTGGGCATAAATTTTAACTTCATGGCCATTTACTACAATTGAATTGTCGGTAGCAGTAACGGTAGCATCAAAGCGACCTTGAGCGCTATCGTATTTTAACAAATGTGCCAAAACTGCGGGGCTAGTAAGATCGTTAATAGCAACCACCTCAATACCTTCTGTATTAAAAATTTGACGATACACCAATCGGCCAATACGGCCAAAACCATTGATTGCAACTTTAACTGTACTCATAATAAAGTATCTTTTAAAAATTAATAAGCGATTTAATGGACGCAAATTTAGAGAAATATATCCAATTAAGCGGCTTCTGACACCGAAACTTTACCTTTTGGTGACAAGAATCATTCAATTAGGTGAAAAAAATGCATTTTATCAATTATTTTGCTTAAACAAAGCCGAAGTATCTAACCGTATTCAAACAAGATTAAGATTGTCTCAAGGCAAAAATATTTTTTCAAAAAAATTTGCTGAAATAAAAAACCATGCTATATTTGCAACCCAATCAAAATTGGAGCGTTGGTCAAGGGGTTAAGACACCTCCCTTTCACGGAGGAATCACGGGTTCGATTCCCGTACGCTCTACAACAAAACTCACTGTAAAACAGTGAGTTTTTCTTTTAAAACATCTTGTCCGGACACAAAATCGGACAATAATCGAGAGAGTAAACTGTATCAAGAATTTCTAAAAATGAAATCTATGAATACATGTTTATCCGTTTACAAACCTGCTGTACTCAGCAAATCCTCCAATGACTGGTTTGTTTATTATTACTACTTTGACCCTCAATCATCCAAATACAAAAGGTTTAAAGTTCGTTTCGATATTAATAGAATAAAAAATATCCAGGATAAAATCATTTACGGCAAACAATTAACTGACTTTATCAATGATAAACTATCAAAAGGCTTCAATCCGCTAGTTGTAGCTTCAAAAACTAACGATTCCGATTTTCGAATTACCACTCAGCTGATTAAGGTAATAAATGCTTTAAGTGCCAATGCCTCTAAAATATCTCAAGAATCTTATCGCGATGTGTATAATAGGTATATGCGCTTCATAAAAGCTAAGAAATATGAGCACCTTTTTATCAACTCAATCACACTCGATCATTGCAAAAGTTTCAAACGCTGGATGTTGTACGAGGAAGATTTGAGCGTTAAAACTGCCAACAACACGTTATCACACTTGTCAATGTTTTGGGATGCTGCAATTGAAAACAATTACACATTAAGCAACCCTTTTAAAGTGTTGCCTAAAGCAAAAAAACGTGATAAAGACGAAACAGGTAAAGATGTAAGGTTTGAGCCTTTTACAAATGAGGAAATGCAATTATTATTTCCTTGGTTGCGACAAAAAGAGATGCATGCATTTATTAATTTTCTATGTTTTATCTATTATGCTTGGGCAAGGCCGATTGAAATATTACGCCTTAAAGTAGAAGATATTGAGAAAACTAGACAACTAATTGCTTTTAAAGCCAATAATACCAAAAATACGAATGCAGCATATGTGCAGATTGTACCACCACTTATGGCTTTGATTGATGCAATGAAGCTGGAGCAGTACCCGCCTGACTACTATTTATTTTCTGACAATTATTTACCCGGTAAAAGAATGCTGAACAAAAGCAATCCATCTAAAACATGGCGCAATAACGTAAAGAAAAATTTGAAGCTTCAAAAAGATATGTATGCCCTAAAACATACCGGCAACATTGAGTACTTATTGAATAATAAAGGTAAAACTGACTTAAAGTGGCAACAGATGCAGAATAGGCACTCTAGCTCAGTAATGACTGATCGATACAATAGAAAATTGGGGGCATATTTTATTGATGTTGGAGAAGTTAATTTTAGATTGATTGAGTAAAAACAAGCCCCTGCCACTTACGAAACAAGGGGCTTGCACAGTTTACAACGGCCTATGAACGAAAAAAAAACTACTTAGTAAATAACCCTGTACTAAAAATATCTAAATCGTAGTGAATAAAGGTATTGAATAGTTCGGCAAGGGCTACCAAACTTTCGGTGGAGGCTAGCACTTCGTTGGCTTGTTGGGTATCAAATTGGGGCTGCTGCATGAGCAAGCGCAAATAATTGGTATTGTGCACCACTTGGCTTGATAGCGTGTACACGGTATCTTGAAAAGCCATCTTTTCTTCTTGAAACGCACCTAATAGCGCACTGAGTAGCTGCTGCTTTAGCGGATGCAGCGGCACATAGTTGGGCGTAATATGCTCTAGTGTGTAAAATACCAAGCTACACTTTTGGTTGGCATTTAGGCGCTCATGGCCAATGGCATTAATGGCTTGTTGGTACTGACGCTGCTGCTGTAATAAGTGAGCGTTTGGATTTGCAGCTTTGGCTAGCTGACTGTTTGGTTGTTCGTTTTGCATTTGAACGTTTGTTAAAAAATTAAAAAATAAGCCATCCGCTGCAAAACGAACAACATCTAACTAAAAAGTATAGAAGTAATCTATGGGGGGCTACCCCTCGGATGGCTATATGTTTAAAGTAAATTACTGGGGTAGTGGTAGGGTTTTTAGTTAATAATGTTGTGAACGTTTTGCGCCACAAAAATAGAATGGAATATTTCAAACTGCCAAAAAAATAAATTAGGTTAATTGTAAATCTGTTTACAAAATGGGTTTTTTATTGTAAACTAGTTATCAAAAGTTATGGTTTTTAAATAACGGGAATTCCCGTTATTCAATGAAAAATTGTATTGCTTGTCATCGGCTGCAGTTGTTTGCTAGGTAGCAGTTGTCCTTTAAATGGAGGATAACTGATTGATGTTTAAAAAGGGGAATTCCCCTTATATCAATAAACCTCAATACAGTATTTTATTGCTTGCCATCGGCGGCAACTGTTGTGTGTATACACAATAGTTGCTAAACCCTACCATCGGCAACTACCGTCTGTATAGACGGTAGTTAGTTGTTTTCAAAG
>JAIXOS010000221.1 GCA_027486695.1 Chitinophagaceae bacterium
ATAGAACTAGTGCTTGCTACCAACAATTCGGCGGGCGATAATGTAGCCCACGTAGCACATTTGGGTGGCGCCTTGGTTGGTTTGATACTAGTGTATTTTTGGAACAAAAAAAACCGACGCCATTTTTACTAATTGTTGGAAATGTGTGTTCCAATAAATGAGCAGATACCAACTTGTTAGAAACCACGATTAGGTAGCCTTATCCATAAGCAACATTGTTGATGTGCTACAAAACAGCCAACAATGGTTTGTAACCCTTTGTTTGCTTGAATCAAGTTGCAATATTTACTACATTTTATACAAGCCATCGCTGTTACAAACGCCCTGCTTTTTTCACTTACCTTTTTAAACAAGAAAGGTGATATATGAAACAAGTACTGTTGTTGATAGGCTGTTGTTTAGGACTCTGTTGTGCATACGCACAAGCGGTACAACCTGTAGATAGTGAACAGCTTTTTACCTGTTTTCGACAAGGCAACCGAGGTAATTGCGTTTCTATTGGTTTTATCAAAGCGGCTATTAATGTGTTTGGTATCAATGGTGTATTTGAAGAAAAACCGATCAACGATACTACTACGCAAGTAATATTAAAAAATGGTCAACGGTATACACTTACACAATCCGAATTTTATTTAGCCGATACCATTATGCATTTGCGAAAAACAAAGAGCGGCATGGATACGGTAATTAGGAAGTATGCCACAAGATGTTTTGCCGTTATGGCTAAAGTAAGACAAATACAAAAAAATGCAGCTAGTTTTTATGAAGCGGCCGAAAGGTTATCTAAAAGTGCTAGTGCTAGTAAAATTGCGCCAACTTTGGGATTAGAAAATTATGTGATTGCATTGAATTACGAAGACTTTGGCAACAATTGTGGCATATTGGCTTGGCGAAAAAAACATGCATTATATGTATGCAACGGCTACATGGACGATCATGGTAAAAAGCTGCCTGTAACAGATGAATATTATAAGGGTTTGATGATTGTTAGTACACCGCAATAACTGCAAGAAGGGGAAGGTTATCGGTAGTCAGCAGTGTTATCCATTAAATAGTTTGTTTCTTTTAATTGCTTTGTTTTGTCTCAGTTTAAATGCATGATACAATGTAGGAACATCGTTTGTCCATTTTTTTAATACCAGTATTATGGCAATAATTTCACATCTAGTCAATATACCAACCCAAAAGCAGATGTTGAATAATATTGTAGAATGGCATTGAATGATAATTTGAATAAGTGTAGCAAATAATATTAAAGTCCACACTTTTGCACCAATGGAGTGTGTTGCAATTTCTTTTCTAAACTTTAAAAAACTGATTAGATAAGTCAATGCCTCAATGCCTAAAAGAATGGTCAACTTTAGCGAATTGCCTTTAAAAAAAGCATCGCATTGGATATAAGTTGCTACCGCTGCCGAAATGAAAAAAAATTGGTCAATAGTGGAGTCTAATCGCCTGAGTTTTTGTGTTGAAATTTGTAATTGCCGTGCAATAATGCCATCAAAAATATCGGTGAGTAATCCCACAGTTAATAAGCAAATGGCAAATATTTTGTAATGATCAACATGATTGAGGCTTAGGGCAATTAAGGTTAGTCCAATGAAAAGCCTTGAAAAAATAAGGACTAAAGGAATTTGATTTTTCATACACAGTTTTCCCTATACAATAAAGTTAGCTACCAAGTTACTTCAGCAGCTCATTAATAGCCGATTTGTAGGTTTTGCCAATAGGAATTTCGGCACCGGGTAAATAAGCAGTGTCGTCGTGTACTTGCTTTATTTGGCTAATACTTATAATGTAAGAACGGTGAATTTGTATAAATCCGTGAGCAGCTAGTTTTTTTGATAGTTCGGCAAGCGATAAATTGATTAGGTGTGCTTCTTTATTTACCAATACCAATTTAATGTAATCTCTAAGCGCCTCGGCATATAGTAATTGACTAATGTCTATTTTGATAATTTTTACACCACTTTTCACAAATAAAAACGATTTATTTCTATCTGGTATAGCTATTGGTTCGCTGCTAGTTACAGCGTCGGAACGTTCCATTATTTTATCAATCGTTTTTTTAAAACGAGCAGGTAAAATAGGTTTTTTCAAAAAATCAATAGCGCCAATTTCAAAAGCGGTAAACGCATAATCTTCGTTGCTCGTAATAATAATGATAGAAGGCTCTCCCGAGATAAAAGGCATTAAGTCAAAGCCTTTGCCATCGGCCAATTCTACATCTAGCAAAATAATATCTACTATTTCTGTTTCAAAAAATTGTTGTGCTTCGCTAAACGATTTGCAATGACCGGCAAATTCCAAGGTAGGGTACAAGCTTATCAGTTTTTTTAAAACCGAGGCTATTAATTCATCATCGTCAATTATTACAACTTTCTTTTTCATGTAAATAGTACTAATATTGCCTGCGCTAGAATGGTAAGTTACTTCACTAATTGATAAATGAAATTACATAAACCTTTTATCAACGAACAATTTTATTTTTTATTGCCGTAACGCCTACTTTTAGTATATATATTAGCAATTGCTATCAATGCCATTTGAGGCAGTTTTGATTGCAAAAATGACCTAATTGCCATAGATATTTGTTTTGTAAAAAACTAAGAATTAACCAATAGGTATTTACAAAAGCTGCCAAGTTACTTTGTTAGCACAGCTACAAAACAGGTTTACCTTTTGTTTTATATTAATTTAAAACAAAAGGTTTGTGAGCCGGTAAAGTACCATGCTGCTTCAATAGATGATTGAACGCAAGGATGTAGCCCATAATGCTACATCATTCCACCAATAAAAAATTGAAAAGGGGTTTAAAAAAACGCAGATAAAGCAGGATTTTCCTGCAACGAGGTCAAATTGTGTGTTTCTAGCGGTTTAGATAAAAAAGTGAGTACGGTATTGTATTCTTGTGCTTTGGAAGTATCGGCAGGGTTGATACTCGACGACAAAATGACCACTTTTACATTGGGAAAAATGGGCAAGTATTTTTGTGCAAATTGGTCTAAAAAGCCCCATCCATCTACAACAGGCATATTGAGGTCTAACAATACCAATGCTGGAATATTGCGTTCGGCTTCAGGTAAGGTAAGTTGATTTTCAAAGTATTGTAAAGCAATTTCGCCATTTTCGGCAGTAGTAACATCGGTACAAAATAAGTTGCGTTTTAGCACAATTTTGCAAAGCATTAGAGTAACTTTATCGTCGTCTATACATAAAACGAGAGGTATCATAGGACGGTTAATTTTTTTTTGAATTTAATAATAAATGTAGTTCCTTCATTCTCTACACTTTCCACATCAATACTGCCGCCAAGTGCAGTAACTTGCGAATGCACCAAATACAGCCCAATACCTTTACTATCCGGATGGTTGTGAAACCGTTGGTAAAGGCCAAATATTTTGCTGCCTATTTTTTCCAAGTTCATTCCTATACCATTGTCTTTGATGTATAGATATACATATTGTGTATCTGTATTGGAATGGATGGTAATTTCCGGAATGCGTTCTGGGTGTGCATATTTTATGGCATTGGTGATTAGGTTTAAAAAAATGCTTTCTAGATATCCTTGGTTAAAAAACACAGTGGATGCATGAGAAAAATTAGCATGTATATTGGCTTTAGAAGTATAAATAAAGGAATTGATGGAGCTGATTACTTTTTGCAAAGCATGGTTAAATGAAATATGTTGTAATTGTTGATTGGTATTTTCTTTAATAATTAAAATACTAATTAAATCGTTTAGGGTTTCGTTTAAATGAAGGGTAGACGTTTTCATTGCCTCAATGAGCATGAGCGTCTCTTCATTTTGTATAGTAGAAGTATCTAATAAGCTAAAGACGGCAAGTAAATTGGTTACCGGTGAACGCATATTGTGCGATGTGATGTAGGAGAATTGTTTTAACTCTTTATTGTTGTTCGTAAGTTCTTGAATAAGTTGTTTGCGTTCTTCCTCGGCTCTTTTTCGAGCAGTTATATCTCGTTCAATGGCTATCCAATGTGTGTACCATCCTTTTTCGTTAGCTACCGGCACAACGGAAAAGTTTATCCAATATTCCTCGCCGCTTTTTTTATAATTAATCAATTCTATTTCGCAGGGTTGCCAGTTTTTTAGGCACTTAGATAGCTTGTCAAGCTGCTTGCGGTCGCTTTTGGGGCCTTGAAACATTCTTGGAGTGCGGCCAATAATTTCTTCTCTGCTGTACCCTGTCATGGTACAAAAAGCATTGTTAACGTACACAATTTTGGGATGGGGCTCGTCAAAAGGTTCTGCTTCCGTAATCAAAATGCCTTCATTGGTATTGATAATAACCGATTCTAAAAGTTTTAAACGTTCTTCTTCTTGCTTTTTTTGTGTTACGTCTTGCATGGCACCAATTACCCGCATTGCCCTTCCTTCGGTATTGCGAATAATGATGCCTCTATCGTGCACAACGGCATAGTTGCCATCGGCTTTCAAAAACCGATATTCACTATCCCAAATTTGAGCGGTAGGTGTTGATAATGTTTGTTTTAAACTGTTGAGAACCAATTGTTGATCTTGGGGATGTAATTTTGATTTCCAGGCATCTGCATTAACAATACCGTTTACCCCTTTGTAACCAAAAAGGGTATTAAATCCTTCGCCCCAATACAGTTCGTGGTTTTCTGTATTCCAATCCCAAATAGCATCAAAAGTAGCTTTGGTAACATAATTAAAGCGTTCGTTGCTTATCAGTAGGTCGGTTTCGGCTATTTTTTTATCGGTAATATCGTTGGCAATACCATATACACCAACAATTTGGTTGTTGACGGTAATAGGCAGTACCACCAAATGTGTATGAACGATGTTCTTTTTGGCCGTTACTACACGCAACTCGGTATCTGTTTGTCGGCCTTGTTTGGCTGCCTCAAAATATTGGAAGGCATTTTGTAAGTCGTTGGGATGTATGAATGCGGCAAAATGTTGTTGCAAAATGTTGTCTATATCTGTTTCTGCTTTTAAAGCAAGTACGGCATTAGCGGCAGTAAAGTACCCGTCTAAATTGACCGAAAATACAGCGGCAGGATTGTGGTCAAACAACGATTTGTACTGTTGTTGACTGTATTGCAGGGCAATTTCTACTTGTTTTCTGTTAGAAATATCGCGGTAATTAAATACATAAGCTGCAATGTTGGGGTCGTGCAGCATATTGGTAATGATTGTTTCTAGCCATAAATAATGTCCCTTTTTATGGCGTACACGGTAAATGGCTATGAATGGTGTGGCCGGTTGTTCAATGGCATGTTGAATGGTGGCTTGATAGTTGGCTACATCGTCTGGATGTGTGTGCTGGTAGGGTACAGATTTTAATACTTCTTCAAAGCTCCACCCGGTTATTTTTTCGGACGAGGGACTTCTGTAAATCAATTGCCAATCGTGGCTTCTTAACGATATGCCCTCGTAACTGTTTTCTACCAGTATTTTTAATTTTTCCTCCGGCAAATCAATAAGCCTGTTTGCTGCGGAACCAATGTTTGTGTGTTGTTGTTGCAACCATTCAATCAGCGTATCGGCACTATGGAAGGTGGGCATGTGTGCAAACGGACAATGATGGGTTACTGCACTGTCGGATTGTACCCATACCACCGATGTGGATGGCGTGCTTGGGACTTCGGTAGGTGTAAATAAGTGGTTGTAGCTAACCATACCACTAAATGCGATTGTTAACGGACTATTGGCTTGCAAAAGTGGGTATAAGTGGCAAAGGCAGGTTGGTAGTTGAGTATCCGTATTGGGTGATACTTGTATTTGACCATTGGGTAAGCCATATACTTGTAAATTGGGCGCAATGGTGTAAACAGTTTGGGGAAATAGGGGATAGCTATTGGGGTTGCCAATATGAAAATGATTAAAGTAGGTTTGCTGCAAAAGATATTGCTGTACAAGGGAAACGATGGCTTGCTCGCCAATAACCATAACACTTATTTGAAGGGTAGTTGGTTGTAGTAGGTGGAGTATTTGGCACAGCATTTTTACGTCTGCCTCGGTAGTAAGCAATGCAATCGTTTGAAGGTGACCATTTGTTTTTTTCATAAATTAGTATGACAAGTAAACAAAATGTTGGCATGTAGGTGAGGCATTGATGCAAGGTCTTTAAAAATAGGACACAGGTAACAATGAATCTACCAATATCAATAAAATACTACCGAATAACCTATTTTAGCGCTTAATTGGAAGCGTGAAACAAAAGGTGGTACCTTTTCCCAATTCACTTTGTACACTTATTGAGCCATTGTTTTTGTCAATATATTCTTTACACAAAAGCAGTCCCAATCCGGTTCCAATTTCGTTGTTGCTTCCTTTGGTAGTAAGTGTTTCTATACTAAAGAGTTTTTGCATGTTTTCTGGCG
Source organism: Chitinophagaceae bacterium (assembly GCA_027486695.1). Lineage (GTDB taxonomy): Bacteria > Bacteroidota > Bacteroidia > Chitinophagales > Chitinophagaceae > Parasediminibacterium. The sequence continues at coordinate 6,373 of JAIXOS010000221.1, forward strand.
CAATACCTATTCCGTTGTCTTTTACACAAATGTGTACCATTGTTTGTTCTGCAATAGCAGAGAGGGTTACCGAATTACCGGCATGACAAAATTTTACTGCATTGGTTAACAAATTGCGCAATACCAACTGTACCATATTTTTATCGGCATATACCCAAACGTGGCTATTTATATTGTTTTGTATGTTAATTTGTTTTTCCTCGGCATTGCGCGCAATTAGTTGAATAACGTAATGCACAATGTCGTTTAGCACAAAGTTTTCGGCATGTACTATTTCGCCTTGTAGTTGGCTTTTAGACCAATGCAATAAGTTTTCCATGAAATGTGTAGTATGGGCCATGTCGCGCTGCAAAACCGGTAAAATGCTGGTAAATTCTGCTTTCTCCAAAAGGCCATTGGATAGCATGTCTAATATTTCGGTAAAGTTGTTGAGTGGCGTGCGCAAATCGTGGGCAATGATGGAAAACAATTTGTCTTTCAGTTGGTTAGTGGCAGCCAATTCTTTGGCTTGTGCACTAAGTTGCTGTTGGATAAGCATTTGGGCACTTACATTTCTAAACAGTAAAATGAAGCCACTGAATACGGTTTTTTTATCGAACAACTTGGTTACCGATAAATTGAAGTATTGTTGGTTTAGTTGTAGTGTTGGGTAGGTGTTTTTTTCTTCGCCATCATCGTTCAAAAACTGTATAATCGGTTGTTCTTTGCCAAATAGGTCTTCAACACTAGCACCTAGCAAAGGAGTAGTTAAGTGTGCAAAATGTGCTTGCATAGCAGGGTTGTAATCTACCACCCTAAAAGTACTATTAACCACCAATACGGCGTCTTCTATGGATTCAAACACCAAATCGCGGGCAATAGGAATGATATTAAATAAGTTGAAACGAAGCAAACCCACGCCAATAAGCAACGATGAAAACACAAATGCGTAGGGCGTAAGGTCAATATGAGCCAAAGGGCGAACGTTTTTCAAGTACATTCCATTAATGATCCACGGAATAATAGCGCTTGCTACAATGATGTAGGTTTGTTTTTGGTAAATGGGGTTGGCTTTTCTAAACCGTACAATTAACAACAAGATACCGGCAGCGAGGACACAATAAAAAAATACAGCATGTACATAGTACCAAAATGCGGGCTGAATATTTAATAGCGGAAATTGATAAGCATTATCAACGGATGTTTTTTGATAATACCAAAAATGGTATTGATTGGTCCAAACGAGCAACAAAGTAGCTACGGGAATGGCAAATATGAGTCCTACATTCCTGAGCGTAAGCCAATGGCTTAATCCAACAAATTTTAGCACAAATACCATCCACAAAGCCGGCAAAAACGATATAGAAATATACTCTATGTTAATGCACCACAACATATGTTGCAGTGTTTGGCAACTAAGTTCTATACCATAACTAAAAGCCCAAAGTGCAATAGCAACCATTAAAAAACCCCACCATTGCACAACACCGCCTAAGCGTTTGAATACAAGAAACGCAACATAAAAAGTAATTCCACTTGCTAAAAGCAAGATAAGTGAAAACAAATTTAAATGCATTGAATGCTACATTGTGTAGGTGGCGTTACTGAATAACAAAAAGCATTTGCATGGAAGTTAAGCAAAATAATTATTTAATAACCAACCAATTGTATTAACTACACATATTTACCCACCAACGGTAATTTTTGAAACGCCTTTTTTTCTACCAACAAAATAAATTTACCGTAAGCCAAAAGCAAGAAGGAGGCAGAAACCAGGTGAAACCATAAATTGTTCCAAATAAAATCGAGCAATTGCTGTACAAAAAATAGCAAAACAACAATAACCATATAGGCTACTAGCTTTTTCCATGCATAAGGAATGCGGTAAGCACGCTGTCCCCAAACAAAACTGAATACCATCATGGTTCCATAACACAAAAAGGTAGCCCAAGCACATGCTACATACCCAAAATGAGGAATTAGTAGATAATTAACCACTAATGTAACGACGGTACCAATGAGGGTAATGTACGTGCCCATAATGGTTTTGTTGCCTAGTTTGTACCAAACACTCAGGTTATAATAAATACCTAAAAACATATTGGCCAATAAAAGAATGGGTACCACCGAAAGCCCTATGCGATATTGTGGACCAATAAAATATTGCCAAACCGGCAAATACAAACTAACCACTAAAAACATAAATGTAATGGTAATCACAAAAAACTTCATTACAGTGGCATACGTTTTTGGCGCATTGGTATCGGTAGCTTGTTTAAAAAAGAAAGGTTCAGCACCCATTTTAAACGCTTGAATAAATAGGGTAATCAAAATGCTCAGTTTATAACAAGCATTGTAAATACCTACCTGCTGCTGTTTGAAAATTTCCGTACCGGGCAGCCATTTTACCAACATTAACCGGTCAAAAGTTTCGTTTACAATACCCCCTAAACCCACAATAACCAATGGCAATGCATACAAAAGCATTTGCTTCCATAATTGCACGTCAAACTGTATTTTCACCAAAGCCACTTCGCTCGATAGCAGGCAAAGGGTAACTACCGATTGAATTAAATTGGCCAATAGTACATACACAATTGGGTTAGTGGCCGGATTGTAAACCAATAAAATCCATCCCGACTGCGCATGTTGCGGGCAATAGCCAATAAAAAACCAAGTGAAAAACACATTAATTAAAATACCCGAAATTTTGAGCAACGCAAATTTTACCGGCCTCCCTTGTTGTCGCAATTTGGCAAACGGAACAATACTCAATGTATCGGAAGCAATGATCAATAGGCTGTATTGTATAATTTGTGGAAAGGCACTTAATCCGGTTACATTACCCAAAAATGCTTGCTGCTGCCAAAGTAAATAGGTAAAAAAAAGTGTAGAAATGGTTAACGACCAAAAAGTGGTGCTATAAATGCTGTTTTGATGTGTTTCTTTATTTGAAAAACGAAAATACGCGGTTTCAAATCCATAAGTAAACAATACATTCAGTACAGGAATAGTGCTGTAAATGATACCCATTTTTCCAAAATCGGCAGTTGTTATTTGCGCGGCATAGGTTAAATATGGCGTAAGCAAATAATTGATGAACCTAGCGGCTATAGAACTCAATCCATACCACATGGTTTGTGTAGCTAATTTTTTAATATTACCCATGCAACAACACTAACAAATTTTACGGTAAATGTGCATGCTAAAGTACGCATGTTTGTACAAGCACTTGTTTAAAATTAATTTTGGTGAAAGAGTAGCGGTAGGTATCTGCCCAAAATGCGTATAGAAATCGAACCTATTGGTGTTGGCCAACACGGTTTGCAACAACACCGCAGATTGCCTACTTGCTAACCCCAAAAGCATGCTGAAAAATTATCCCCCAAAGGGCCTAAAAATCCGTTTGCAGATAAAAAAGTCGTTTTGCCTATTTTTTTCTTTATTTTGAAGAAAATATCTGAAAATCAATTATTTTACCCCTTATTTTGTCTTTGTTGCATCCTAACGTGCAGTTTGTCAAATATAATTAATCATTTTACTTATGTATGGTGTTGTAAACAAAGCAATTGAGTCGTTGGTAACTGAAAATTACGGCTTGGAAAAATGGCATGCCGTAAAGCAAAAAAGCGGTGTAGCTATTGACATTTTTGTGGGGAGCGAATCGTACGACGATGATATTACCTATAAGCTTGCTATTGCCGCAGCCGATGTATTGCAAACTTCGGTAGATGATATATTGATTGCTTTTGGGGAATATTGGATATTGAAAACAGGTATGGAACGCTATGGCAGTTTAATGAAAGCCGGTGGAGCCAACTTAAAAACTTTTTTGGTCAACCTACCCTCTTTTCACGATCGAATTATGCTCATCTATCCAAAACTTACGCCCCCCGAATTTAGAGTGTCCGATATTTCAAATAACTCACTTAACTTACACTATTTTTCAAAAAGACCCGGCTTGCAAGAGTTTGTGCGCGGTTTAATACAAGGCTTAGGCAAACTTTATCAAACACCGGTTGCTATACAATTGCTGCAATCTAGAAATGATGGCAGCAACCACGAAATATTTCATATTGAATGGTAATTTTTTACAAAACGAATGCCTGACCATATTTAACATTGCATGAGTAGTATTTCACTCCAATATCAACAACTGAATAGATTGTTCCCCTTTTTTGTACTTGTAAACGAACAAATGCAAGTGCAACACTGTGGTGCGTCTATCCAAAAGTTAATTGCTCTGCAAGAAGGAAATACTTTTTTTTTTTCATTTACGGTTAGCAGACCGTTTATCAAAAACAACAGTGCAGCTAGTTTGCACCAAATTTGCAATCAAGTAGTCATTTTAGCAACCAATAAACTCAATATCAAACTCAAAGGGCAGTTTGAATATTTGGCCGAAACCAATTGCTTTTTATTTATTGGATCGCCTTGGTTTAATTCTATGGACGAAGTGGTAGACCACCAATTAACTGTCAATGATTTTGCGCATCACGATACGTTAATCGATTTACTACACATATTAAAAGAATACGAATCTACCAATATTGAAATACGGCAACTGCTAAACAAGGTAAACGAACAAAGCAGCGAACTGAAAAAGCTATCGCTCATTGCCGAAGAAACCATTAATGGCATCATTATTACCAATCGTTTGGGGCAAATAGAATGGGTAAACAAAGCATTTGAACGTATTTCGGGCTACACATTGTCTCAAGTAAAGGGCAAATCGCCAGGTAGCTTTTTACAAGGCCCGCAAACCAATACCGAGACGGTAGCATACCTCCGCAACCAAATTCGCAATGGATTACACTTTTCTTGCGAAATAATAAATTACAGCAAAAATGGCCACCCCTATTGGACACGCATAACCGGTCAGCCAATTTTGGATCAAGATGGTAATGTAACCCAGTTTTTTGCCATGCAAGAAGACATTACCGATAAAATTACGGCTATTCAGAAACTGGAAAAACAACGTAAGTTTTACGAAGATGTGCTCAATGAATTGCCCGCCGATATTGCAGTATTTAATCACAAACACGAATACTTATTTGTAAATCCTATTGCCATCAAAAATCCGGAATTAAGAACTTGGATTATTGGTAAGCGCGATGAAGATTTTTGCCTGTACCGCAACCGACCACTATCTATAGCAGCCGATCGTCGCAAGCTTTTTAACGATGTAGCCGATAGCCGACAACAAAAAGAATGGGAAGAAACCATGACCACTCCCGACGGTAGTGTACAACACCTTCTTCGTAAAATGTATCCGGTGTACGACGAAGCGGGCAACCTAACCTTTATGATTGGCTACGGTATCAATATTACCGAACGCAAAAAAAGCGAAGAAAAAATACAACAAAGCGAAAAACGCTATCGCGATTTATTCAACTTTAGTCAGGCACTCATTTGTACACACGATTTATCAGGTAAAGTATTGGCCGTAAATCCTGCTATTTGTGAACGACTCAATTATACACAAGAAGATTTGTTGGGCTTAAATATTATGGATTTGATGCCCGAAGATAGCAAGCCTTTTTTCCACTCCGATTACCTCGATTTGGTAATCAACAACGGTAAACACAAAGGCGTTTTTTCTATCTACAATAAAAACAAAGAAGAGATATTTTTATTGTATCAAAACTTCAAAGTAGAAGAAACGGGCGAAGAACCTTATATCATTGGCTTTTCGCAAGACATTACCGACCGTATCAAGGCCGAAAAAGAACTCAATATTGCCAAAAAAGCAGCCGAAGATGCCGGCAAATCCAAACAAGTGTTCTTGGCCAATATGAGCCACGAAATTCGCACGCCTATGACGGGCATTTTAGGCATAGCCGAGTTGCTCAATAAAACCACCCAAACCAAACAACAAAAGGAATATACCCACCTTATTATCGAGTCTACCAATACCCTTTTGCACATCATCAACGATGTGTTGGATATTGCTAAAATTGAGGCCGGTAAGTTCGATTTTGAAGAAATTCCATTCAATTTAGTACACAAAGTCAACAACGTAATCAAAGCCTTTTCTTTCAAAGCCGAAGAAAAAGGAATTGTTTTACAATTTATCAATAAGGTAGATAGCGGAAAAGTAGTGGCCGGCGATCCGCACCGTCTTATTCAGGTGCTCAACAACCTGATTAACAATGCACTTAAATTCACCCATCAAGGCTCCGTAATTGTATACCTTGAGGCCGTTGAACAACAAAATACCGCGCCTTTTACCACCACGTACCAATTCAAAGTTACCGATACGGGTATTGGTATTAGCCCCGAAAGCCAAAGCAAAATATTTGATGCCTTTGTACAAGCTACTGCCGATACCACCCGCAAATTTGGTGGTACCGGTTTGGGATTGGCCATCTGCAAACAGTTGATAGAACAACAAGGCGGCTCTATACAACTGAGTAGCGTACTGAATGTGGGTTCTACATTTACTTTTTCCTTAACCTATAAAAACGTTGACGACGAAGAACTTGGTCATCCCTCATCGGCGGCATCTGCAGCACAAGCGTTGCTCAACAACAAGCATACGGGCAAATGTATACTCATTGCCGAAGACGTTAAGCTGAACCAAATGATTGCCAAAAGCATTTTAGAAAGTTGGCAACACACCGTAGAAATTGCCAATAACGGTTTAGAAGCCTTGCAAATGGCTAGCGCCAAATTGTACGACCTTATTTTGATGGATGTACACATGCCCGAAATGGACGGTATTGCCGCTACCCAAAAAATACGACAGTTGGGCGATGCCAAACTACGCAATGTGCCTATTGTAGCACTTACTGCTAGTGCCTTCAAAAGCGATACCAAACGGTTTATAGAAGCCGGAATGAACACCTATATTACCAAACCATACACACAACTTAAATTATTAGAATGCATCAATGCCGTATTCGATAATGGCATAGCCTCATCGGGCACATCCAACCCTATTGCTACGCCCGCAGCCGACCCTCACCAAGAGGAGGCCACTTTGAAAGCCGCTAGCCAACCCAATTACAGCATTCAAGAAATAGAAGCTTTAGATGCCGATGCCGAGTTTATTAAGGAAATGATTGGGGTATTTGTAGAACAAGTAACCGAAGACCTTCGCGATTTGGATACCGCCGTGCAAGCCGCCGATTGGAACAATGTATACAAAATTGCCCACAAGCTAAAACCAAGCGTTACCTCGTTTCAAATGCAAACGGCTATCCCGTTGGTTATGCAAATAGAACTCATGGCCAAGCGCAACGAAAATGTACAAAACATTCCCACCCTTGTACAGCAATTGCAGCAACTATTGACCAATATAGTACAGCACATGCAACAGCATTATTTGTAATAAGGCCATCTATAAATAGCTTTTGGGGCTATCAACCAACAATAACTATGGTCGGCAATAGTTCGGGCTGTTTCGGGCTCCGCTATCGCTCCGGTACTTGCCACCTTAGCAGGATGGCAAGTACTAAACCCTGCACATCCCGCAGCCTTTCATCTTGGTACCTTTAACCCAACTTTTTGCAATTTTACTAACCAAGTAGCTACTTCCCCTCCAATCAAAGCACTAAATGCTTAAATACTGGAAAAAAACAAAACGAATTGCCCTGTTGTAACATTAGGCACTAGTATTACATAAAAAATTTTGTTCTTTAGTACTTTGTAGGTTATTTTGCTAATAAAAAAAATAATCTATGACACAAGCAAAAACGAAGCGCATATACAATGCCAAAGATGCTGCTATGCTCACCACCCTTTCTGTAATACTGCAAAATGCCGAAGCGAACCTTAGCGAACTAACCGCCGAAAACGAAAATTGGAACGCCGCTTTGGTAACCGCATTAAAAACCCGCGTAAACAACAATTTTAGCAACATTTTGGGCATTGACCCTAAGAAAAATTTACGCGAAGCAACTGCCACCGTAAAAGCCATTCAAGTTGCCGCTTTACCCCAATTATCTACCGTTAGTTTGCGCCTAAATGTGGCTATTAAAGATGCTGCTAGGCGCGCCGAAATACTTAACCAACTTGGCTTTACCGCTTTTGGAAAAAAAGCGCAGGCAAAAGACCAAATGGCTTTAATAGAATTGTTGGCACAATTTAAAGCCAACTTAACTGCCCAAGTAAAAACCGAAATAACCACTAGTAAAGATATTAAAGCCGCAGTACTAGATACTTTACTAGGCTTTGCCGATACGTTTAGCAAACAAAACATTACGCAAGAAACCTACAAAGCCAATACCCAAATAGTTACTGCCGATGGTATTGCTGCCCTCAACGAAACCTATACGGCGGTAGTTACCCACTTTGCAGTATTGGTGCAAGACTTTTATAAAAAGCAGCAATCGGCAAAAAAAGACCTGTTTAGCTTTGCAGCCATTAAAAAAACCGTGCAAAACACAAGTACTACAAGCACCGCCCCCACGCCCCCTAGTACCACTAAATAGTAAAACACGTTGGTGCATTAGCAGTGCCGGCGAGCAATTAGCAGCCAAAAATAGTGCGTTAGCAATGCTAGCGGGCAATTAGCAGTACAAAACGATGCGTTAGTAATGCCGGCGAGCAATTAGAAATGAAAAAAAGTG
>JAIXOS010000443.1 GCA_027486695.1 Chitinophagaceae bacterium
ACGAAGCAATCTGCTGTTTCGAAGCAAAAGATAGTTTAACCACATAGGGCACGGAGTTATTGCACGAAGGACACGGAAGGGTTGAGAAGGCCGAAAGGCAAGAGGCATAAGACAGGAGGAATTTTCCACACTTATAACTTACCTATGCCGTCATTGCGAGGTACGAAGCAATCTGTAGTTACGGTGTAGGAAAAGTTTTAACCACAGAGGGCGCAGAGTTGGTTTACAAAGGACACGGAGTAGAAAGAGAAAAGGCAGAAGGCAGGAAGTATTTTCTACATTTATAACTTACAACGTACAACTTAATACTTACCACTTATAACTTACTACTACCCCCTTGTCTAAACCACGCCAACACATTCTTTTTGCTAATCTCACGGCCTTTTCCGCAACAGGTGGTTTGGAAAAGTTCAATCGAACGCTCCTCTACGGACTGAATAAAAGCGTTCAGGAAGGTACTATCTCAGCTACCGGTATTTCTTTGTACGATACCCAAGCCAATCCGGCTTATTTTACCGGATCTTATACGGCTTGTGCAGGAAGGCGGATGACATTTATGCGTAAATTCATCCAACTTAGTTACAAGGCCGATACCATCATCATCGGACATGTTAATTTAGCAGTACCCGTACTGATTAAGCGATTGTTGATGCGCCGAAAAAAAATTATTGTCGTAGCGCATGGTATCGATATCACGCGCTTTTTAAATAAGTCGGGTCGGTTACTCTTACAAAAATGCCACCAAATATGGGCTGTGAGTGAATATACCAAACAACAAATTCTGCTACGTTGTTCACTCGACTCTAACAAAATTGTGGTATACCACAATGCGTTGGACCCCTTTTTTGAGTTGCCCAATTCTTTCCACAAGCCCTCTTTTTTATTGGAGCGCTATGGCATCAGCCCTACCACACCGGTCATTTTTACCTTAGCTCGGTTATCGGCTACTGAAAAAGACAAAGGATACGATTTGGTAATAGAAGCCTTACCACAAGTGCTGTTACATTTTCCCAATGTCCGCTACCTCCTTGCCGGTAAAGCCAATCAGCAAGAACAACAGCGTTTGCAAGCCCTCATTGAACAATATGGGGTACAACAACACGTACAATTGATTGGTTATGTAGCCGAATCGGAAATAGTAGCGCATTACCAATTGGGCAATGTATTTATTATGCCTAGTAGTAAGGAGGGTTTTGGCATTGTATTTATTGAATCCATGGCTTGTGGCGTTCCGGCTATTGCCGGAAATGTAGACGGCAGTGTAGATGCTTTGTTAAATGGACAAGTCGGGTATTTGGTCAATCCCAAATCGGTTGCTAATATTGCCGAAACGATTGTTCAGGCTTTATCAGCAGGTACTGTTGTGTCGTCATCCTACTTGCAGGAACAGATAGTAGCAAATTTTGGCTTTGAAAAGTATTATAAACAATTGACTTCATTGTTGAATCATTAATCAATTTATGCAATATTCAGATAAAGAAGAGTGGGACATGGTCATTCAACCGCAAACCGGTTGGCTAGATCTACATTTAAAGGACGTATGGAAATACCGCGATTTGTTGTGGCTATTTGTAAAACGTGATTTTACGGCCGCTTTTAAACAAACTATTTTGGGGCCACTGTGGCATTTTATTCAGCCGCTATTCACCACCATCGTATTTCTAGTCGTATTTGGTAGAATAGCCAAAATACCCACAGATGGTATTGAACCGGCTGTTTTTTATATGAGTGGCATCACTATTTGGAATTATTTCACAAGTTGCTTAACGGGTACGTCAAATACGTTTGTTGCGAATGCAGGCATTTTTGGCAAAGTCTATTTCCCACGATTGGTGATACCACTTTCTGTTGTATTATCCAATATGGTAAAGTTTGGTATTCAATTTTTACTGCTTTTGTTATTAATGATTTATTACGGTATCAAAAATCAACATTTTTACATAGGGCTATCTTGGTTGTTCATTCCATTACTTGTAGCTATGATGGCTTTAATGGGTTTGGGATTGGGTATCATCATATCTTCCTTAACCACCAAATACCGCGATTTTACCGTACTCATTGGTTTTGGCGTACAATTATTAATGTATGCAACACCGGTTATCTATCCTTTATCTTATTTTAAGCACAGCAAGTATGCGGCATTTATACAATACAATCCTTTGAGTCCCCTTGTGGAAACGTTCCGATATGCTATTTTGGGTGCCGGTAGTTACAACAGTGGTATGCTGCTGTATAGTGGATCGGTAATTTTGGTTTTTTTGGCAATAGGGCTGATTATTTTCAATAGGGTGGAGAAAGGATTCATGGATACAGTGTAGGTTTCTTTAAGTTCATATGCAATGAAATATGTGCTAAATAGGCCATTTCTTCGTTGAATAAAATCAATATTACATTTCAGTTTAGTTAATCATACATGAGCAATACAGTCATCAAAGTAGAAAACATTGCTAAGCAATACCGTTTGGGCGAAGTGGGTACAGGTTCGTTAAGTCACGATGTGAATAGGTGGTGGCACAAAGTACGGGGTAAGGAAGACCCTTATTTGAAAATAGGTGATTCGAACGACCGAACCCAAAAAGGTAATACCGATTATGTATGGGCATTGAAAAACATCAATTTTGAAGTTAAGCAAGGAGAGGTATTGGGTATTATTGGTCGCAACGGTGCCGGTAAAAGTACCTTACTCAAAATTTTAAGTCGTACTACCGCCCCCACCATAGGCAGCATTAAAATCAAAGGACGCATAGCAAGTTTACTTGAGGTAGGTACAGGTTTTCACCCTGAACTAAGTGGAAGAGACAATATTTATTTAAATGGGGCTATTTTAGGAATGAGTAAGCAGGAAATCACTCGAAAATTTGATGAAATTGTTGATTTTGCGGGTGTTGAGCGGTATATTAACACACCGGTAAAGCGGTATAGTAGTGGAATGTATGTACGGTTGGCATTTGCGGTTGCAGCACATTTAGAAAGTGAAATTTTAATTGTTGATGAGGTGCTTGCCGTGGGAGATGCTGAGTTTCAAACAAAGTGCTTGGGGAAAATGAAAGATGTGAGTACAAATGGTGGTAGAACTGTTTTATTCGTAAGCCACAATATGGCGGCAGTAAAACAACTGTGTAATAAAGGAATCATACTTAAGAATGGAGCGTTCGAATTTGAGGGTTCTACTTTAGAAGCAATTACACATTATCAAAAAATATCTGGTTTAGCAAGTAGTTACTTCCATCAAGGCACGATTCAGTCTGCGCTTGGTAATCATAATATTCGGATTCTTAAATTTTCAGTACAAGCTATCTCACAAGATTTTATTACTATTTCAAGTGGGTTATCCTTTAATATAGAATTTTATAATCATAATGCAGATATTAATTTAGATGTTACGATTGAATTAAAAACAAATGATGATTTGGTAATTCTGCACATTGGTAAGTTAGTTACGCAAAATAAAGACTCAATGCGCGGAATCTATTTTGTTAGTGGCGAATTACCTCCCTATTTTCTTAATGCTGGGATTTATAAGTTTAAAGTTATTTTTGGTCAAGATCAAAGAATAGCATTGTATATAAAAGATGATATAGTACAGTTTGAAGTGCTGAATGAAGCAATAGGAAGCAATAATTTTGTTCGACCCGGTTTTTCCGCCTTTCAAATTCCATTTACGCATTCATTTAAACAATTAGAAGATGCAGTTGCCACAGATTATTAATTTACCCAAAATTTTAGATCCACGTGGGAATTTGTCTTTTTTGGAAAATAATAAACAAATTCCATTTGAGATCAAGCGGTCTTATTGGATTTATGATGTTCCTGGTGGCGAAGTACGTGGAGGACACGCCTATAAAACGTTGCAGGAATTTATCATCGCCCTGAGTGGAAGTTTTGATGTGGTATTGCATGATGGAAAGCAGGAAGTAAAATATACCCTCAATCGTTCGTATTATGGATTATATGTGCCTCCTATGTATTGGCGGCAATTGGAAAATTTTTCAACCAATGCGTTGAGCTTAATTGTGGCAGATCAGGTGTACAATGAGGGAGACTATATCAGAGATATAAGTTACTTTTTAGAACAAAAAGTAAATAAGTTCATCTAAGTATTTATGCAAGAAGTCAAAAAAATTTTTCCCGCACTGACTGGTATCAGAGCTATTGCTGCATATCTAGTTTTTTTGCATCATTTCAACCCTATAGACAGAGGAGGCATTTTAAAACGTTTGGTAAATGAGTTTTATATAGGGGTGTCGATTTTTTTTGTTTTAAGTGGGTTTTTAATTACATATAGATATTTAGATAGCTTGTCTTTAGTTAGTTTAAGAAAATATTTCTTAAATAGAATTGCTCGTATTTACCCTATTTACTTCTTTATAACAGCTTTTACTTTTCTTTTTCAACATAGGAAATCTTTTCATTTAATTTCGTTGAGTGATTTAAAAATCTTTTTTTTGAATGAAGTTGTTTAACTTTTTAATTTTTTTAGAAATATGGCTATAATGCTTAACCATAGCATATTCCACCACGTGATGTTTAGTTTTTCAAATCTAATAAGGATACCCTTGTAAGCGTCCATCCAAGCGTTTGTTCTTTCAATTTTATATCTATTGTCATCATATAGTTTGTTATCAAAGAATGAGGTTGTTGGTTGTTTGTTTTTGCAGCCTCTTGGGTTGTTTTTTACATTTAGCTCTATTGCTTTTTCATCACAATTTCTCTTAAAACTTTTGCTATCAAATCCAGCATCGGCGTTCATAAAAACACCTGCCATTGATATGCTGGCTGTTTCTAAAAACGCAATCATTTCATCAAATATTTTGTTGAGTCTGTAGAGGTCATTATGATTACCTGATTGGGGCTTTCCTACTGCCAAAGGCAAACCGTTATTATCGCACAAAATCAAGCTATTGCTGGTCTTGCAGGATTTTCTGCCCTGATAAGCAACACTTTCCCCACCTCGTTTACAAGGGGTATGTGTACCATCAAGTTGTGCGGTAGATAAATCCAATAAATGTTTATTGCTTTGCAATAATTGTTGCCAAACTTTCAAAAAACTACCATCCTTGCACCACTTATTGAAATAGTAATAAATCGTTTGCCAAGGCACTGAATCATCAAAAAATTCTCGTGTACTCAACTCTCGCCACTGGCTGCCTGTTTTTAACCTTTTCAATATTAAAAGAAATACACTCGACAAACATAAACGACTCTTTTTGCCTCGTTTACCAACGCTTAAATGCGGTAGTACTAAAGTTTTAATCTTATTTTCGCTTTGAACCCTCACAGTAATTTGATTTTTTGCTAAAACCTGTAACTGTTGAGGGTTCTAATTTATTTTAAGCCCCTGAAATAATTTCAAACAACTTCATAGAAAATATATCATGATATGAAAAAAGCCATGCGTTTAATTTTTCTTTTTTGTTTCGTAACCAGTCGGTTACTCATAGCACAAACCCAACCAAAAGCAACTTTTCACCATTTTCAATACGAGGGTAAAGATGTTTGTTTTAACCAACCTTTGCAGGCAAATACGCAGTATTTTAATCCGATTGTGGCCGGATTTTATCCCGACCCAAGTATCTGCAGAAAAGGAAACGACTATTACTTGGTGCATTCTACTTTCAGTTATTATCCGGGCATTCCCATTTGGCATAGTACTGATCTTGTTAATTGGAAACAAATAGGTCACGTACTCAATCGACCTTCGCAATTAAAACTAAACAACCTTGAATTGTCAGCTGGTATTTTTGCACCTACCATTCGCTACAACGAAAAAAACAACACTTTCTACCTTATTTGTACGGTTGTTGGCGGCATCAATAATTTTATAGTAAAAACCAACGATTTAAAAAAGGGTTGGAGCGATCCCATTTTGTTACCCGATGTGAATGGGATAGACCCCTCTATTTTTTTTGATGATAACGGCAAGACATATATCGTCAATTGCGGTGTACCTATTGTGTCCAAATGGCGTGGACACCGAGCTGTTTGGCTAACCGAATACAACACACAAACAGATCAAGTAGTAGGTGGTGCAGGTAAAATTATTGTGGACGGTGGTGTAGATACCTCCAAACACCCCTTGTGGTTAGAGGGGCCTCATTTATACAAAGTGAATAATAAGTATCTATTGATAGCAGCCGAAGGTGGTACATCAGAAGGGCATAGCGAAGTTATTTTTGAAAGCGAACAAGTAGGAGGACCTTACAAACCTTGCCACATAAACCCTATTTTAACGCAACGAAATCTCGACCCCAATCGTACGAACGCAATTACAAGTACCGGCCATGCCGATTTAATTCAAACACCTAAAGGCGATTGGTGGGCTGTTTTTTTGGCTACGCGTCCTTACCAAAAACATTTTTACAGTACCGGTCGTGAAACATTCTTGCTGCCCGTAACTTGGAAAAATAATGTACCCATTATCCTCGATTCCGCATTGGCAATACCGGTAGTGAATACCAAAAGCAGTTTGAACAAACAAGTGGCTCGCCCTACAGGTAACTTCATTTGGAAGGATGATTTTACAAAACCTCAGTTACAGCAAGAATGGCTTATGCTTCGTACCCCTAACGATACACCTTGGTATAGCCTCCAAAATGGTACACTCCAGTTAGAAGCACTACCCAAAAGTATTTTTACCAAAACCAATCCTGCTTATTTAGGTCGCCGGCAGCAGCACACAAGTTTTTCTGCTTCTACTCAATTTGACTTTGAGCCGCAAAATGCACAACACTTAGCAGGAATGGTTTTATTTCAGAACGATAAAAACAACCTTATCATCGGAAAAACCATAAAAGATAATCAAATTAAATTGTTGGTTTTCAAAAGAAAATTAGGTATTAATTCTATTTTAAACGAAATTGTAATTAACCCGGAAGATGCCCACAAACCCATTCAAATCTATATGGATGTAGTTGCCAACCTTTGTCAAATTCAGTATGCTTTTGCTGGCAGCCAAACAAGGTTGCCTATAGCCACGAATATCAATATCCAATATTTATCAACACGCGAAGCCGGTGGTTTTGTGGGTGCTACAATAGGGATGTACGCAACAGCTGCATTTTCAAGCA
>JAIXOS010000376.1 GCA_027486695.1 Chitinophagaceae bacterium
TAAAATCCGTATTTGGCGCATCGCAACAAAGCCTCCTGCGGATACAGTTGCTAAAACCACCCTTAGGGTAAGAGGTAAACTAGCCACAGGAACGATACTGTTGAAAAGCGATGCCAACCCCAGTTATACCGTATCTGGAGGCACCCCAACAGTTGCAGCTTTTAGGCTCAACAGCAACATCAAACCTCCCAATGGAAATGTAAACGACTATGGCTATTCCTTGGTAGGCAACCCATATGCCTGTGCCATCAACTGGAATACAGTATATGCCAATACCAATACCACTTCCAGTACCATCAGCCCCTATTATTGGGTTTGGAACCAATCGCTTAACAACAATGCTGGTGGTTGGATAACCATAGACAACAGTGGGAATTCAAACGTGAACATTGGTGGGGTCGAAGGCACTGGTCCATCCGGTGGCGTTATGTACAACAACCATTGGATACAGCCCGGCCAAAGCTTCTTCATCAAAAACGACAATTCAGGCAATAACATCGCTTTAGAAATCAAGGAAACCGACAAGTGGGTAGCAGACAACAGCAAAATAAAATCCGTATTTGGCGCATCGCAACAAAGCCTCCTGCGGATACAGTTGCTAAAACCAACGCTAAAGGATACCACGCTTGCGGATGGTGCATTGCTGAAATTTGACCCAAGCTACAGCAATGGCATAGATGTGTATGACGCAGCAAAATATGCCAACACTTCCGACAATATTGCCATACTACGTGGAGGAAACTTAGCCATAGAAAGCAGGCAGCAACCAACCCTTGCCGATACCATTCCTTTGCGTGTATGGAAAGTTTCGGCAGGCACTGCTTATGGTATCAGGCTGGATGGGCATAGCTATGACGGTGCATTGAGCCCAATGTTATACGACAAGCACACAGGGTTTACAACCCAACTGGCGAACGGATACCAGACGGTACATTTTGTTCCAACTGTTGATACCAACACTTATACCAACCGTTTCTTTATTGTGTTTGGCCAAGGCATGATATTGCCATTTGAAAAGATAACGCTTAGGGGGCGCAGAACGGACGGCGGTATACAGTTGGGCTGGCAGTTGGTTAATGCGCTTGCAGTACAAAGCGTAGCTGTACAGAAAAGTGCGGATGGGGTACATTTTACCACCTTATACCTCTTAGATAGGGTATCAGCATCGGATGCTTATTTGGATAATGTGCCTATTCAAGGCAATAATTATTACCGCATAGCAGCCACTGCAAACGGACAAACGTTGTTTAGCAATGTGGTAATGGTAGAAAATGCACTTGGCCAAAGCTATGTTAGGGTAGTACAAAGAACAGCAGGTAGCAGCCAATTGGCGGTAAACTTCACCCAAATGCCAGCAGGGAAATACCTTGTTACATTGGCTAGTTCAGATGGTAAGGTAGTGGGAAAAGCTACTATTACACATGTTGGGGGGAATGCAACCAATTTGGTGAACACAAATAGTGGGCACCTAACAGCAGGGGTATATTTTGCTACTGTTACATCAATTATTGGCCACTTTGAACATACAGAAAAAATCATGATGCAATAGGTTTTTTGGTTTGTTGATGATGGGCATGCAGCTTTAATTCTCCTTACTTTAAAAGAGGAGGGGTTGTTAAAAGATAGTAGATAGGAATGGTAAACTAGCAGTTTTTTACTAGGAAGACTTTGGTATTTGGGAGCATTTTCTAAAAGAAGGAAGAGATAGAAAACAGCAGCAGATTTACAAAGCAGTAGGGTGATACATCAACATATTTTCAATTCATCAATAAACGCTAACTAAAACACCGCCATATGAAAAGTTACAGTTTTGCTTATTTAAAATGGGTTATACTCCTTGCCATTGGAGTAAGTTTTGCTTGTGTAGCAAATGCCCAAACCTATTTGTCTTTTGAGGGAACTTCTGCTCCAGTTGGGTGGACTTGCACAGGTGCTACCCAGCCGATTCCCGACTCTGCTCATTACAAAATTGGCAGAATGTCTTTAAAATGGAAATGGAATGCAGGTGATACCTTGAAAGTAGACAACCCAGATGACCTTTTAACAGTTTCTGGTAATTCGGCAAATAGTATAGGTTTTTACACCTGGGTATATAATGAAAATCCGGTGGTTGGTAATCTGAAATTTTTAATTACAGATGCCACCAAAACCGTCAACCTTATTTTTAATATGTACCTAAATTTTAAAGGTTGGCGCTGTGTGTATGTAGATTTAAAACAAGATTTGAAGTACACCTATAATGCTTCGAAACCATTAAGGTACCTAAATGTAATACCACCTACAGGTAGTGGCAATTTATATTTCGATGTTTTTGAAATGCAGAAGAGTGCGCTTTGGCATAAAGGGAACGACTTTTTTGTAAATCTGGATCCCAGTCCGCCATACAATTATATGTCTCCTCGTGAACTGAAACCCGACACATCTTCTGTTAATTTATTAGACTCTGTGCAAGCCAATATTATTAAAAATAAATTAGAGGCTTGGATAATTGATGCCTCAGCTGTAACTGGAGATACAAGAGGTTATTTAAACAGTAGGGTAACGGGTATGCAAAATTGGGTTAAAGAAGCCACTACAAAAACTTACAGTCCCATCTACCGTATAAAGTTTGAAAGACGACCAGATAACACTGTTATTGCTTACGACTCAGTTACTGGCATTGGAAAAGGATTGTTTCCAGACGCATTTCCAGCTTATTCTCAAACATTAGGAACTTATGCAACTAGTGTGCTGCTTCAATTAGCCATCAACTATAAGGTGTTTAACATTCAATCCGATTTACAACGGTGTATCAACATTTTGGATTGGATGTACGACCAAGGCATAGCAGATAGTAGTACTGGTGGATCGTTGTATGGACAGAATGTAAGGTTGACTGCTTTGCCCCAAGCTTTTTTTATTCTCCGCAACGATTTGCCAGCAAGTACGTACACCAACACACTCAATACCATTCGTTGGCTAACCATGTTTGGAACCACTTATGCCAATAAATATGCTTCTATGTCGTCAAAAAGCGCCGATGATATTAGAAGTGGGGGAATGGGGAAACTAATTTATGCCTTAAGTTTGAAAAATCCTAAGGAAAGAATTGTTTCATTAGATAGTTTGCAATCCTTTTTCAATTTTGCTTTTGCGTCAGCCCCTGGTTATACTGATATTATTAAATACGATTTTTCTACTTATCATCATGGTGGTCCTTATACAAGCGAGTACGGAGATGATGCACTGCATCAGGCAAGTTTGTTATATTATTTTTTAGACAATACGATTTTTTCA
>JAIXOS010000261.1 GCA_027486695.1 Chitinophagaceae bacterium
GACGGTGCTCCATGATGCAGTTTCCTTTGTAGCAAAAACATCGATTTTACGTTACTACGAGTTACGAAGCAGTCCCCACCTACAAAGAACACACTGCTTTAAAAGGAAACAATACGTTTTTATTTGTGGAAAAAAAGCCACAGCCAAACGATGTACAGCCCGTTTGACTGATACAAGTCTGTTCAACAATGGTACTACTGTAGATTCACTATATACCCCACCTACCCTACACCATACACCCTACACCTTAAACCCTACACCTTAAACCATACACCATAAACCAAACACCTTTCCACACTTACCACTTACCACTTACTACTTAACTCCCTTCCTCCGTGCACAGTTTACAGTCGCATTGACTACTGTGTTATAGCATGGACTTTAAATAAGTTTGGGCTACCTTTCAGTAACCCAAACTTAATTTCCTATCATTATTAACCCTCCTACAGTTGCTAAAACGAACACAAATTGGCTACATAATCGTAACTGCCGTCATTCATCCATGCATCTAACTGTGCAGGGTCTTTCATTTGTTGCCCGCGTTTTCTAGGTACTGCCAAATAACCGCATCGTACATCGCTCAAGGCAGTCATATCAGTCCATAATTTTTCAATTTGCGCAACCGGATAAATATCTTCTTGTCCGTGCCCCCATCTATATTTCACGTCTTTAATGGTTACATAAGTGGGCATACGGTGGGCTACTCCACGTACGGCTGCGGCCAATTGCGCTTCGTCGCCGGCTATTAATGCGGCTCTAGTAAGGCCAAAAAGTTGTAATAAACTGTCTATATCTATCCAAGTGGTGTTGGAATTATAGTAACTAAGGGCTAGTTCGTCTTCCTCGTGTGGCTGTGCAAGCCCTTCCAACATGCGCAAATGACCATTTACCCTCGCTAGTCCTCCACCTCTGTCTTCCATGCGACGGGCAATAACTTCAAATGTGAGCATATTGCCTTGAGCCAAGTGCGTACCCAAAGCTACCGGATCTATATCAGCACCCAAAGTATCAATATTGTGCAACATGATGGTTTGCACATTGGGATGTTTTTGCAACAAATTGGCCAATACACCATTGCGCAGCAAATTGGGCACTTCGTACCAATGCCCTAACGGCGAAAAACGTTGTGCAGCTATATTGTCTACATAATCGGCTCCTTCGCCCTTATTTTTTGCCCATCCTATCAAACTGTTTCTAACGGCTTCTCTTACTTTTTGTTTGTTTTCGTCCAATGTTTCCTGCGGCATTTCTTCCCATAAAAAACGCAAGTCGCGTTCAGTGGGTACAAAACGCTGTCCTATTGATCGCCCGGGCGATAAATACACCGGTATTGAATAGCCAAAATTATCGGTAGCGGTGAGTTTGTCGGCAATAGCCGTATGGGTTAAATAGCTTGTGGCTACAATATGGGGAATGTCCACTCCATATGTCTTAGCTACTTTATTGGTTTTGGAAAGGTGCATTTCCAAGAAGCTGCGGTGCTGCCCCTGCATGCCCACAAAAGGGTTGATGGCTTTAATCACCCCGGCACCTTTTGTCCACCTGCTACCCACACCTGCCGCCAACGTCATCACGGCAACTGTTCCATTGGCAATTGCTGTTTCGCCAAGTTGTTTGTGTACCCTAGCCGATTCATACAAATCTATATCACCTGCTTGCACATCTTCAATCACGGTAAATTCGGGCAACCGGTTGCGCGACAAGCCTATACGACCTTTTTGTAATTGTGTGCGAATATCTTCGTGTTGTATGTAATCAAAGCCGTTGGCTTTTTTGATGGCTTCCGCTTTTTCGTTTTCATTGTTTTGATTGCCTGCCTGCGAAGGGTCAGACACCTTAAACAAATTACTAACAATGGTGCGCAACAGCGGGTAGGCTTGCTGTTCCTTGCGGCACTGCAAAGTAAAAAAGTCTATTTCGGCCCTTCGTACATAAGCAATTGTAGCAGGATCTTTGCGTACCAATTCAGACACTTGAATGGCATAGTATTGTTCGGGCATGAGTGCCAAATTGCCAGTAAGCAATTGGCTCCAAGTGCCTTTGTTGTTGATATGCCAATCGTACACTACCGGTTGCACGGCAAAGGGCAATGCATCGCTTAGGGCCTGCTTGGTGGTAGTTAAAATGTCTAATACGGTTTGTTTGTATGTTTGGTAATGCTGCGGATTGACAAACATCCCCATTCCACCGCCCGACATACCGCCTAGCATCAAAAAGCCATAATAATCGTCACCCAATTGTTGTTTGGCCTTAGCAATTATTTGTTCCGTGTAGTAAGTAGTGGCTGCCGGAATGATGTTTTTAATACATTCATCAAAATTACGGGCAGTATTAGCGGCCAACTGTTGCATATCGCCTTTTTGCAGCGACTGTAGAATATTGTCAAAAATTTGATTGGTTTGTTGTCTGGCAAGCCATTCTTTTTCGCCACGCAACAAATATTTTTCCGTAACCATTTCTAATATAGGACCTACATTCGATGCCATACCTCCGTGCATTAGTACGAGCGATTGCATCAACCGTTCTGCTGCTTGTGGATGTATGGACTGCTCGGTAAGCACCGTGTGGGTAGGTAACAAGGTACCCCTACTGATGCCAAATTCCGGATCGCCTTCGGTAGCAAAAGTGCCTTGTATGGCTTTGATACCGGGCCATACACCTCCCGAATCCTGCCATCCACCTCCCGAACCACCTATCCATTCGCCTAAAATGGCTCTTGATGCTACTAAGCGGCGTTCTTCTTCCAACAATCCACCTTCCAAATGTTTTGTTTGGCAGGTAGCACGCATTAAAAGACTGATAATTGAACCTAATAGGTTGGTAGATACAGCAAATCGGGAGCCCTTAGGTATGTCATTGACTTTGGTAACCAATTCTATACCCATACCGGGTGCTACAATACGCCCCAACAATGCGGATAATGATTGATGGGTACCTTCAAATGATACCGGTATTAAGCCGGAAGCAATGATACCTGCTTTAATCAAGCTGAGGTAATCGTTTCCAAAATTGAACAAATCGTCTAAATCGCAAATATCTTTTGTTGTATTCAAATCAATACTTGTAACACGAATCACCGGTTCGGTAATCACGCGTACATAACTGTGGAGTGGCGGTCGAATAGTACTATCTCTGCCATATACGCCTAAATCGATAGATACATTCACCACCCGTGCTCCTTCGGGATAATCCATCCCCAAAAAGAAAATATCTGACCAACCACTATGGGTTAAATCCATCCGCACCGATGTGGCTTCGTGTAAAATAGGATACAAAAGCGATGATTCGCTACGCTGCAATAGCAAGGGGTGTATGGCAATAGCATGTTCCTGCAAATGCCCTACCCGAAACATCCATTGGTTGCCAATACTGCTGCGCACGCTCTTGCGCACTTGATTGGCCAAAATTTGAAACGAGAGGTGGTGGTAGCATTCGGACATGGCACTCAGCAACGTAGCATTGGGTGCTGTAGTTTGCAATTCGTGCCAAAACAATGTATTGGCGTTTTCGTACCGGCGGGCTAGCATGTCTTCAAAACCTTTGTAGGCGATATGCCCCGTTGCAGGAATATCTTTATGGTCCATCAAGCAATAACGAAAACCGGCATACAAAAATAAAATGGCTCGTACTTTTTCATACAAATTAGGGGTCGTTTTCCTAAATTGTTCCAATTGTTGCATGGCTGTCAGCAATTCTTTTGCCGAAAACCGAGCCGCAAGTGTATAAAAAGAACGATTCCGCTTTTGACTATCGGTACTGGTTATGGTTTCTATAAATACGTTCATTGTAAATGCAATTTCAGCTGGAATTGGATAGAGGTTGATACAACAGATTATTGCAATTGCCGAACATGGGCTTCGGCTAGCATTTCAACCAAAGTGGTTAAAGTTTCCTGCTTTGCTTCGCCGGCAAGGCCAAGGGCTATCTGCGCTTTTAGCAAGCCGGTTCTTCCACTTAAATCATAACGACTGCCTTTCATTTCCACTGCCAAGTATTTTTCTGTTGCTGCCAATTCTTGTAATGCCGGTGTCAACAATATGGGTAAGGTTTCTGCATCTATTTGTGCTTGCAGCAATCCAAATATACTAGGCGTAAGTACGTGCATACCAAAAAAACACAAGTAGTAACCCATCCGCAAACCGGGCGTTTGCAAGTGCAATTCAGCAGTACTTAAAGAGGGCTTTTCGATGATTTTTTCGATAGCATACACCCCAGAATGACCGGCAAGCTGCTTGCCCGTTACGGTTCCGTAGCGAGTAATTTGGTGTTCAATTGTGGGATTAACGGCCGATACCGCACAACCTTCTTGTTTGGCTATTTCTACCAATTGAGTGGCACATCGTTTACCCTGTATGGCAGAAACATATATATAATCGCCTAGTAAGAGTAAAAAAGGCTCGTCCCCAACAAAATCCTTGGCACAATACACCGCATGACCATAACCCAATGCGTCGGTTTGTTCTATAAAGGTTACGTTGGCGAGTAAATGGTCTATTTTATCGGCCTCTTTTTTGGCCCATTCTATTTGTTTGAACGATTGTACCAAATTGTTTTTCAACGATACAAAGGCTTGCGTATAACGACTGCCGTCGCCCGGTGCACAAATAATGGCTATCGATTCTATGCCGCTTGCAAATGCTTCTTCGGCAATAATTTGTATGACCGGTTTGTGCAGGTTATCCGCATCAATTACCGGAAACATGGCTTTTTGTATTGTATCGGCAACGGGATAAAGACGCTCCCCTCTAGCAGCAGCCGTAATTACCGCTTTTTTAATGTTCATAATTTCCAAATTTTTCCTAACAAACAATGGTTTTTCAAGGAATTAAATATAGTAATAAATATAGTTTATACCAAACAAGTGCATAAAGAATTGCCTAAAACTTGTAATGTGGGAAGTTGTACGTTATAAGTTGTAGGTGTTAAGTTATAAGTTATTGGTTATTAATTGTAGATTGAAACGGCCGAACATCGTTCAAAGCCACGCACCATGCAATGAGCATTACACATTGAGCCTTCTACCTTACACCTTATGTCCTATACTTTATGCCTTAAACCATACACTTTTTACCTTACACGCTTCCGCCTCATGCCTTCTAAGTTACAATGCC
>JAIXOS010000087.1 GCA_027486695.1 Chitinophagaceae bacterium
AGGACTGGAAGTTGATTATCGGGTGATAGATGAACAAGCAGCCTCAGCAGCACCCTTTGCAAGGTTTATAGATACCGACGATGCTTTGTTCACGCAATCAGGCAATATGTTGCACCTTATGAATACCTATTTTGATCGTACACAACAAAGTGTACCGGCCACTTTTGGGGAATGGGCACGTTGTATTTTTGAAAGTTTAGCCATGAAGTATCGCACCACTTTCACCCAATTACAACAGCATAGTCCTTTTGAATTGAAAACATTACACGCAATTGGCGGCGGAACAAAAAACACGCTGCTTTGCCAATTTGTAGCCAATGCATTACAAGTGCCCGTTATTGCCGGCCCTACGGAAGCTACTGCTGCGGGCAATTTACTTGTGCAAGCTTTAGCCATGAAGCAGTTAACCAACCATCAAACGATTAGGGAAGTAGTACAACAATCTTACGAAACAAACACCTATCTACCTCAAAATGCCACTACGTGGGAATACCAATACCACCGGTATGCAAACATTTGTTTTGAAAGTACGGCATCGGCACCAATTGACGTATTGACCGAATCCGCTTGTTGTGAATAATGTACAATCGCTAAAATAAGATGATGAAAGTAGGAGGTTGCAAACATGCATTGCTTCGAACAAACAACATTCGCAAAAGGAATACCCGAATATCACTTTCGCAAAAACGAAAGCAATATTCGGGTATTGATTTATCCATTTACAAATCAATGAATATGGGTTACTGCTTGCATTAAGCAAACTTACTCTGCCAATCGAGCATACCGCCTACCACATTCACGGTATTGGCAAAGCCTAATTGTTCTAAAACCATACAAGCCATGCCACTTCTATTTCCGCTTCGGCAATAAATAATGAGTTCTTGACCACGCAAATCTTCCAATTCCTCTATTTCCATATTTCTAATTTTCCCAACGGGAATCAAAGTACCTCCAATATTAAATTCTGCATGTTCGTGTGGTTCTCTCACGTCAATAATGTTGAGTTGTTCGCCTGCATCTAAGCGGGCTTTGAGTGCTTCTACCGTAATGGTTTGCATAATTATGGTTTTAATTAGGTGAATAAATTATGGATTGGCCGTAGCCGGTGTTGCAATAGAATCTTTGGGAGGGGCTGTGTTAGAAATATATACATCAAACGATGAGCCTGCCCTCGTTTTGTTAGGCATTTTTTGACCCGGTGTTAGTTCGGTAAATGCTTCAGGACTTTGTTTTACAATGTAGGCCATAGACGAATCGGTGATATTTCCTTCTTGCGCTACTATAGAACCAATACTAAGGTTATGACTTGCTAGCAACATTTTTGCTTGAGCTAAGGTTAGTCCCACAAGGCTAGGTACGTCTATCTCCGTTCCGCCAATACCACTTCCCAAAACAAAACCTATGGTACTACCATAAGGTATTTTGGTTCCAGGTTTAATAGGTTGATTGTTATATAGTTGTTCTAATACAGCATTGCGAGCAAAGTCGGCACGGTACGTTGTATCACCCAATTTTAGGCCAATAGATGCCAAATACATTTCGGCACTTTTGAAAGAAAAGCCCACCAAACTAGGCATGTCTATTTGAGGTGGTACCGCCCGATTGATCGTTAAATAAATGGTACGTCCTGCTTTTACCATCGCATCCGATTCGGGTATTTGTTTGGTTACAGAGAGTGCCGGGAAAGTACTGATAAAAACGGAGTCGGTAATTTGTACTGTAAAACCTTGTGCTTCCAAAGTTGCTTTGGCAGCCGAAATATTTTGTCCTACCAAGGCCGGAACGCGCTTGTAATTGCCATGACCGGTGATAAAACTTAACGAAGCAAAAAAGCCAATCACAAGCAATACAGAAAGTACGATGCCCACCAATATATTTACCCAAAGTGGTTTGTTGGTAATAAACTTAAACACGGCGATAGATTGTTAATAGGTACAAATGGCAAATTTGCCTTGGCAAAGATAATTGTAGTTATTTAAGAAATGCCTCTTGTATTACAGCCGTATAAAACTCCTTTAATGACCAACCCATTGCTTGCACTTGCTGCGGTATGATGCTTGCAGCACTTTGTCCCGGTACGGTATTGATTTCTAGCATATAAGGTACTTGTTCTTCGGCATTGTAAATAAAATCTATTCTTACTACTCCACTACAATTGAGTACTTGATAGGCCTGTACTGCCGCAGCTTCAATTTGTTGTTGCATATAGCTATCAATTTGAGCAGGTGTTATTTCTTCGCTTAACCCTTTGTATTTGGCTTCAAAGTCAAAAAAATCTTTGTGGGCAATGATTTCTGTAATGGGTAAGGTAACAATAGTTCCCTTGGTTTTAAATACCCCAATCGTAAATTCTCTACCAGCTATAAAGGATTCTACCAATACTTGATTGTCTTCCTGAAAGGCTTTATCCAAAGCAGGTTGTAGCGCATCGGCAGTGGTTACTTTGCTCATACCAATGCTACTGCCGCCATTATTGGGTTTCACAAAAACGGGTAACGTGAGGGTTTGCAAAATTTGCTCCGGAGTAGTAGGCGTATGGCTAAACAAATGTAAACTTTTAGCTACCTTAATGCCACCAAAAGCAGCTACCGCGACCGTATAACGCTTGTTGAAAGTAATGGCAGAGGTGGCAGCATTACAACTAGTATAGGGCAATCCAAGCATGTCGAAATAACCTTGCAATTTTCCATCTTCGCCGGGTGTGCCATGTATGCACAGCAATACCGCATCGAACGATATTTTTTTGCCCTGATCCACAATCGTAAAATCATTTTTATCTACCGGAATGGCAGGTGCATTATCGGGGGTGTAAAACCATCCCTCCGGATTAATGTCTATTCTATAGGCTTCAAACAAGCTGTCATCTATGTTATTACCAACCGTTACTGCGCTTTTGTAGCTTATTTCAGCTTCGCCACTATATCCGCCGGTAACAAGGGCAATCCGTTTTTTCGTTATCATATTGTTAATGTACTAGAAATTATAAAAGCGAAACAAATATAGGTAGCTAGCGTTCAACAAATAGTGCTTGTAAAAAATTAGTCGCTCAATAAATGTGTGGTACTACCAATCGTTTTTTTATGGTATGAGCCGGAGGCCGGTACTACTATTGGGCCACATTGGCGTTGGCACTATTCAACAACTGTAATTCTTTTCAGGCAAATGGAGCTGTGGATACAAACATTCGCATATGCCCTATGATGGTCCGTTGTACACAAGCGTTCTAAAAAACAAATCACTTTTACAATAAATATGCAAAAGTGCTTCGAAAAAATGTTGGCTATTTGCTAGCCATTAAATGAGTTGCTTCGCAATATGGAACGTTTGCCATTAGCAAAAAAGCGGTGTTTGGAAATCCTCAACGGCTTAAATGTGTAATTTGTCTTTTTTCTCCAATAAAGCTTCTACGGTTTCTTCGTACAATTCGTCGGGAACACAGCAATCAACCGGACAAACTGAAGCACATTGAGGTTCTTCATGAAAACCCTGACATTCAGTACACTTATTGGTTACAATATAATACGTATCGGTGCTAACGGGAGCAAAACGCTCGCTTGCATCTACTACTGTGCCATCCATTAGTGTAAATGAACCTTTTACGGTAGTACCATCGGCAATAGCCCACTCTACACCACCTTCGTAAATGGCATTATTGGGACATTCTGGTTCGCAAGCTCCGCAATTGATACATTCATCCGTGATTTTAATAGCCATAGTTATAATTTTGTTTGTTAAGAATTCAATTTAGATTACAGACAAAAGTAAACTTCTTTAACAAATAAACAAATGGATTTAGCACAACGTATACAATTGATGGATCAATTAGGCAGGTATTTATCCTCCAACAGTCAGGAATTGGCAGACGTGAAAGACCGTGCAGTAAGGCAAAATGCATGGTTTACCAACGAATTTGTAGAGGTAGCCATTAACAATATTCAAACTGAATTTTTACAACCCACCCTACTGCAACAATGGCTAGAAAACTACC
>JAIXOS010000355.1 GCA_027486695.1 Chitinophagaceae bacterium
AGCCCCTGCAACGCCTACTTGTGCGGCAAATAAGCAATTACGTCCCACCACTACATCGTGTCCAAGATGAACAAGATTATCTATAATAGTTCCTTGCCCTATAATAGTGCTAGCAGTAACGCCACGGTCAATAGTGCAGTTGCAGCCAATTTCTACATGGTCTTCAATAACCACATTGCCACAGCTGTGCATTCGCTTAAACCAAACTTCCCTATTTTTTTTGCTGTTGTAATAAAATGCATCGCCCCCAATTACGGTGCCTGCTTGTATTAAAACGTTTTTACCTAAAATGCTGTAATCGTTAATTACCACATTCGGGTGAATAACACAGCCCTCGCCAATAACAACATGGTTGCCTATAAATACATTGGGCATAATAACAGCCGACGGGTGGATGTTGGCACTACTACTAATGGCCGAGGAAGAGGGTTGAAAGGGTCTGAAATGTTGGGTAATGGTTTGGTAGGCTTCAAAGGGTTCGGTTACGTATAACAGTGCTTTGCCTTCCGGTATGTCTACCGATTTGGTATTGATGATAATATAACTTGCCGCACTGTTTAAGCAGGTTTGGTAATACTTAGGGTGGTCCACAAATACTAGGTCGCCCTCTGCAACCTTGTGTATTTCGTTAATGCCTTTGGCCATAGCCGAGGTATTGCCCAATAATTCGGCACCTATTAATTCAGCTATCCATGTTAAAGCAACGGGAGCAGGAAATTGCATGATGATACTTTTAAATGAATGCCAAAGGTAATGGCATTATGCTATGTTGCGTACACAAGTAATAGAAGCACCAACAGTTGGCTACGATGCTTGGTATAAGCTGTTAAAACAAGTAGGGAGTATAGTTTGGTTGAACACGGGTAAAGAGGTGGTAGTATGTACACTAGCTAGTGCCTCGGGCAAGTGTACAGATAAGTTGAGTTGGTGCTGTTGAACGCTTACAAACCAACCCAATTCATGAAGATACTGTGCCAAATAGGCTTGTTCTGTTTGGCCGGGAGTAGGAATGAGTAAGGCTTTTTTTTGCAAGGTTACCAATTCCATAACGGTAGTGTAACCACTTCTGCAAATCACCAACCGGCTTTGTGCAAATGCCAAAAGCAAAGTTTGTCCACTCAAATGCGGAACTAGGGTCACATTGTTCTCTACCGTAGCAGTTGTTGGTTGGTTGGGCAAGCCCCTTACCAAAAGAATGCGACCGGGAATGTTTGCCACTTGTTCCAAGATAGTGTTTTCCAAAAGTGTGCGCTGTGGCTCCGGCCCCGATAAAGCAAAACAATAATCGTACAAAATGGGTAAAGGAAGGGGTGGTGCAGGAAAGCGACTGAGTAGGCCCAAATAAACTACCGGAATGCGTGGCAATAGAGGTGGGTGCGATAAAACGCCGGCCAAAGAAGGCTGTTGTTCGGAGTCGGGTATCCAACAAGCATCATACTGTTCAATAAACCAAAAATTGATGCGTCGAAGCCATTTTTCTACTGTGGCAATAGGGGTTTTGATGGTGAGTTGATGGGTAATAAATACGCAGTGGGTTTTTTTGCTAAACAAACCAAATCTATTATCGCTGATTACTAAATCTATGTTGTGCGTTACTACTTGTTTTTGCAACCAACCATGTTCGCGTACAATGGTCCGTACAATTTTGGGTATTTGTTTGGCCAATTCAAAAGGCAGCCACCACCAATATTTGCTGTAACGAATGTGGTAACCATCCAAGTGCCAATAATCAACGTTTGTCAATTCCTGCTGTAATAATTGGCGCTGTACAGCATTGCCTGCTACCACTACCGCACACCCGTTTTGTTGCAGTGCTTTGATAATGGGAATACAGCGGGTAGTGTGGCCCAAGCCCCAATCGAGCGGAGCTACCAATACTTTTTTTATTTTTTTTCTTTCTTTCAATACCCCAAATGTAATACGATAAACAAGATTGTACTATTTTACATACCATTATGAAGTGGATAAACAACAACAAAACAGGTTTTGTGCTGTTACTATTAATTATAACCATGCTTGCAGCATGCAGCAGTAGCAAAAGTTACAAAAGTTCGTGTATGTGCCCTACGCGCAAATCGGTAGGTTAATGCAAATAAAAAAAGCAATAAATCCATTTGTACCCATGCCAAACAGAGATATGTTGTTGATCGCCAAAAAAGGGGTAGACATTCAGCACCAACTAGCTTTATTGGAGGCTATTTTGTTGGAAGTAGAAAATATGTCGGCTATTTGTACCGCCAACGAAATTTTGGATGTCAATAAATACAAGCGCATCACACAGCCCCATTTGATAGAGCAGTACATTCAAAACAAACGCAAAAAGCCTTTTGTGTTTCTATGCAATAAAAATTGATATTATTCCACACTTTCGAGTGTGTTGCCGGCATGTTCGGCACTGTTGTATGCCCATTTCCATCTACGGTGACTCCACAAATAATTATCTGGTCGTTTCCGAATTTCTGATTCCACAAAGTTTCTGTAATCAAGCGTTATTTTACCTTTTTCAAGCGCTTTAGGCGTAGTGGTATATAGTTCAAAATGACATTGATAGTATCCACGTTTTATTTTATATAGCGAAACAAAAACAATTGCCGTGTTTTGCGAGGTAGCGCCTCGTTCAGGGCCATTGGCAAAAGGCGCCATTTTGCCAAAAAAAGGTAGCCAAAAGGCATTGTTCAGTCTTCCCGGATTTTGGTCGGCAGCCAAGGCAAGGGTATACCTATTGCCTTTTGCGTGGGCAATAAACTTATTGCGAAATTCATTGCTACTTATTAAAATAGTGCCAAATTTTTTCCGCATATTGTACAAAACTTTATCAACATGGGGATTGGTCAAAGTTTGGTATACACCTACTAGCGGGTACTGTAAATTGGCACTAAAGCCCAAATTGGCAAATTCCCAATTGAAAAAATGGGCAGCATGCAATTGCACATTTTGACCGCTGCTGTACAAGTTGTTCACCACTTCATAATTGCAAACAAATCTTTTGTTGAGTTCTTCTTTCGAAACCGAAATTAGTTTAACGGTTTCTAAAAAGGTATCAATCAATCCTCGATAGAATTTTTTTGCAATTGCCCATTTTTCTTCATCCGTTTTTTCAGGAAAAGCTATCGACAAATTTTGGAACACTACCTTTTTTCGATAACCGAATAGATAAAACAGAATAAAATAAATAATATCACTTAAAACATACATCAATCGCCAAGGCATTAGCGATAGAATATACATAAAACCATTGACTAGCGCATACATTTTTGTAAAAATTAGCCTCAAAAGTATATATATCGTACAATCTTAACCAATTCTTATTTCTTACTTAGTACGTTTACCCTACTTTTGCAGGGCATTTATAAAACCACTTGCACGTTTGCTATGGCAGTATTAGTAAATAAAGATTCTAAAATTATTGTTCAAGGCTTTACTGGTACAGAAGGTACCTTTCATGCCTCTCAAATGATTGAATATGGTACCAATGTAGTTGGAGGCGTTACGCCAAACAAAGGGGGTACTACCCATTTAGATCGTCCGGTGTTTAATACGGTTGCCGATGCTGTTGCAGCAACAGGCGCTAATGTAAGCATCATTTTTGTTCCACCTGCGTTTGCAGCCGATGCGGTAATGGAAGCTGCCGATGCCGGAATTGCACTTGTAGTGTGTATTACAGAAGGTATACCTGTACAAGATATGGTAAAAGTTAAAAACTACTTGTTGGGTAAATCTACTCGTTTAATTGGGCCAAACTGCCCCGGTGTAATTACCGCCGGCGAAGCCAAAGTAGGCATTATGCCCGGCTTTATTTTCAAACCCGGTCGTATTGGTATTGTATCTAAATCAGGTACTTTAACTTACGAAGCAGCAGACCAAGCTGTAAAAGCAGGCTTAGGTATTAGTACCGCTATTGGTATTGGTGGCGACCCAATTATTGGTACACCAACTGTAGAAGCCGTAAAATTGTTGATGAACGATCCGGAAACAGATGGCATTATCATGATTGGCGAAATTGGTGGAAGTATGGAAGCAGATGCCGCCCGTTGGATAAAAGACAATGCTACCAAACCTGTAGTGGGCTTTATTGCCGGTCAAACAGCGCCTCCCGGTCGTAGAATGGGTCATGCCGGAGCAATTGTAGGCGGTGCAGATGATACTGCTGCTGCAAAAATGAAAATTATGGCCGAATGTGGTATACATGTGGTAGATAGCCCTGCCGATATTGGTAAA
>JAIXOS010000193.1 GCA_027486695.1 Chitinophagaceae bacterium
GCCGTGCCGATTTGCAGGTGTCCACAATTTTCTCCGGTCCTGTGCATTGTGTATTTTCTGCTTACAGCAACCAACATACTGATGCGGTTTGGATGAACATGCTCGTAAGGCCCGATCATTACCTCGGTGCCGGACACCACCATGCTGATGCCGGTATGTTTCACTTTTCCGGATTGGGGGTAGATTGGTTTACACAGTCGCCCTTTCACCAAGAGTTTAACAGCAAATACCACAATGCCGTTTTGGTAGACGGTATTGGCGAACCCTATCCTATTCCCGGCGTTTGCCTTGCTTATCAAGCAGCAGCTACTTATCTCGGCTGCACCAAAGGCAGCAATGGCAGTGCTATTGCCTCGGCCAACCTTACACAAAGCTATACTTACCGTTGGCAAACACAACCGCAACAAGTTTGGACTCCCGAAGCCGATAAAATGGGGTGGGAATTAGAACCAAGTGCGCGCAACCTGCAACTGTTTGCCGGTACTGCACGCTACAAAATGCGTCCTTGGTGGGCTAGCCACAACTATTCCAATTATATCCCTACTTGTCGTGCCTTGTTCAATCCTATGCTATATGTGTTTCGTAGTACGGCGTTGATCAATGGCCAACAACCGTATGGACTGGTTTTGGACGACTTACACAAGGATAGTGCTACCCACCTGTACCAATGGACGGCCAACTTAAATGGCGGTGTATGGGAAGCCGATATACGGAGCTTGCCTGCCAACCAATTGGTATTGGGCTACCGTGCCGATAACGAAGGCAATACCCCCACTGCCAAACTGCGACCCAAAAAAGGCGATCCGCTACTATTGGTATGTGCTTTGGGTTTGGAACAAAGCAACGATGCTACCCTACCCCTACTACTTGTTAGTAAGGAACAAGGCCCCGATACCAAAAAGAACGAAGTACAATGGTATCACCGCATTAGCATTAACCACCGCAATACCTCGGTACATTACAAGGTATTGTTGCTGCCTTTTCGCTTTGGAGATGCGTTGCCCACTATTGCTTACCAACAGCAAACAGCTACTATTGCCTGGCCCAACGGACCAAAAGAAACCATTCAATTTACCGAACAGGCCTCCGGCAGAACCCTCATTACAGTAAAGCAAAACGGCAACACCATCCTCAACAACCCATAAGCACTTACATCTTTACCATTGTCTTGTATTAACTATTAAAAAAATATTCCTACTTTTTTTAGAAAACATGCACTATTAATTATATAGTTGCCTTATTTTTACGTAGCCCCTAATAATACCCCCATAGTTGTGCACTTACAGGCTTGCCTGCGGTACTGCTATTGGGGTGTGATTGGGGGTTTTTAGTTTTGGTACAAAGCTGAAAAGGAAACAAAAGAGCATAAAAAAAGCATCCCGTAAAGTCGAGATGCAAACTTGATGTTTACACAACGGAAAAATCCTTATTGTGATTTGCTTCGGTGTAAAAATATACTATTAAACAATAAAAAAGTATAAAAAATGAAAAAAGTTTTGGGATTAGATTTAGGAACAACATCAATTGGCTGGGCTTTCGTAACAGAAGCAGAAAGTGAAAATGAACAATCCAAAATTGAAAAAATCGGTGTTCGCGTAAACCCTTTAACTACAGATGAACAAACAGATTTTGAAAAAGGAAAAAGTATTTCCTCTAATGCCGATAGAACGCTCAAGCGTGGAGCAAGAAGAAATTTGGACAGATATAAACTTAGGCGCAAAAACCTCATTGAAACTCTTTTAGAAAATGGAATAATTAGCCACGATACCATATTGGCTGAAACCGATATCAAAACAACACATGCAACTTACCAAATACGTGCAAAGGCAGCTAGTGAAAGAATTGAAAAGGATGAGTTTGCAAGAGTATTATTGATGATTAACAAAAAAAGAGGGTATAAAAGTAGCCGAAAAGCAAAAAATGAGGATGAAGGTCAAATTATTGATGGAATGGCGGTAGCCAAAAAACTGTATGAAGAAAACCTAACGCCTGGCGATTACTGCTTTCAACTATTAAAAGCAGGCAAAAAATTGTTGCCAGACTTTTATAGAAGTGATTTAATGGCAGAATTTGAGCAAGTGTGGAAAATGCAAAGTAAATTTTACCCCAACATTTTAACTGAGGATTTAAAGCATGAACTCAGAGATAAAGGCCTCAAAGCAACAATTGCCATTTTCATCAATAAAACCAAAACATATGCTGCTGAAAATAAAATTGGCACTAGAGATGAAAAAAAATTAAAACTGTACCAATGGCGTAGCCACGCAGTAATGGAACAATTAAAAATTGAAGAAGTAGTTAGCGTAATTGCCGAAATAAATAGCAATATCAACGGTTCAAGTGGCTATTTGGGTGCTATTAGCGATAGAAGCAAAGAATTATATTTTAACAAACAAACTATAGGTGTTTACTTATATAATCAACTAAAAAGAAACCCACACACTAGAACAAAAGGGCAAGTTTTTTACAGGCAAGATTATTTGGACGAATTTGAAATTATTTGGGAAACACAAGCAAAGTTTCATCCAGAACTTACGCCCGAATTAAAAACGGAGATAAGGGATATAATCATCTTCTATCAACGCAGGTTAAAATCTCAAAAGGGGCTTATCAGTTTTTGTGAATTTGAAAGCAAGCAAATTGAAGTTATAGAAGATGGCAAAACGAAAACGAAAA
>JAIXOS010000347.1 GCA_027486695.1 Chitinophagaceae bacterium
AAATATGTTCAAAAATACGGCCTTCCAAGTGCCAATATTTGGAATACAGCCACTACACGTAGCCAATTTAATGTACAAATAGATATTATACGAAAAAATGGCTATGCACTAGGAGAAGACAGTATTCAAGTAATTGGTATTGCTGCACCTATATACAAGAATAACAAGGTAATAGCAAGCCTAAGTATTTATTTGCCCGCCTTTCGTTTTAATAATGTTAAGAAAAACGAAATGGTAAAAGAAATCATGGCTTCTGCACAGCGTATATCTGAGGCGTTGTAATTTTTTAGCGTATATGCAAAAGCCCCACCTTATTGGCAGGGCTTTTGATTTTTATGTCTTGTTAGAAGTATCGGTAACATTGTTTATCAATGGGTTTGCCGGTACAAATTCCAAAAATGGTTGTACATAACCTATACATTGTACATGATTTCATAATATTCTCTAGCCATCCGCTTACTATCAAATTGTTCTTCCACGTCGGTCATGCCGTTTTTCACAATTTCGCGCCATGCATCGTGGCGGTCGTAATACAAAGGCAAGATTTCGTTTTCCAATATATCGTACAATTTATTTAAATCATATTCGTCTTGTTCATGAACGGTCATATTGTCGTAGTTGGCCTTTGGTACAACAAAACTATTGATACCATATTTTGCAAATTCTGGTATCCATCCGTCGTCGGTGCTCAAGTTCACGGCACCGTTCATTGCTGCGGTCATTCCACTTGTACCACTAGCTTCTCTTGGTACTCTTGGATTGTTTAACCATACGTCGGCAGCTTGTTTTAATCGTCTGCTTAGCATCAGCTCGTAGCCGATAAGAACAGCTACATTTTTATAGCGTTTGCTCAAATGCACCAATTGGTTAAAAGTACTGATTGCCGGATGGTCAACAGGGTAGGGCTTACCTGCCCAAATAATTTGTACCGGATATTTAGGATTGTTTAGTAAGCGCTCAAAGCGTTGCATGTCGTAGGTTAGAAAATCGGGGCGTTTGTAACCTGCAAAGCGCCGTGCCCAAACAATAGTTAATACATTGGGGTCGAAAAGTTTACCGGTTTGGTCGGCCACAGTTTCAAATGCTCTTTTTTTCAAGTACCATTTTCGGTCATCTATTGCCCAGTCGTCGTTGTTGTTTTTGTGAGTATATAAGCGCTCGTCTGCCCAATATACGTAGTCTTGCGCATTGGTAATGGCCGTAATATCGCAAATGCCTTCGTAATGCCCCCACATAGCTCTGCTTACATGTCCGTGTAGTTGCGATACGCCATTGGCTTTTCGTGCAAACCTCAATGCCACCAAACTGTGATTGAATTGGTCGTCTTGAATACCCGTAAGTTTACGCACCTCATCAATGCTCAATCCACAGAAATAAGTCATTTTATGGCATAAGTAAATGTCATGTTTTTCGTTGCCGGCTTCCTCGGGTGTATGTGTCGTAAATACAAGGTGTTTTCTTAGGGTGTGGATGCTTTTGAATTTGTTTAATAAGTAAAAAGCTGCCGAAATACCGTGAGCCTCGTTCAAATGATACACATCCGGATTGAAGCCTAGCTCATCAATCAGTTTGGCGCCGCCTATACCCAACAAAATAAATTGCGCTACTTTAGTGCTCACATTTGCGTCGTATAAACGATGGGTGATGGTTTGAGAAACGTAATCGTTTTCGGGTAAATCGGTACTTAATAAGAACAAAGGTGCCGTGCCAAACACTTCCGGTGCTAGGTATAGTACTTTTACCCAAACCGGATGGTCATGTATTAATATTTGAAATTTGATATCGGTTTCTTCCAAAAAAGAATAACTTTTTTCCATCCATGCCGGCTGTAAGGTTTGATCTTGGTTACGGGTTTGGTCGTAATAACCATATTTCCACAAAATGCCAATGCCTATCATATTTTGTTTTAACTGATAGGCGCCTCTAAGGTGCGACCCAGATAAAAAACCAAGACCGCCACTATATATTTTTAATGGCTGATGGATGGCGTATTCCATCGAAAAATAAGCAGCCTTTTTGCTGTATTGGGCGTCAACTTGGTACGGAACGTGATAATTTCTAAATGTCATAACGTTGTAATTGTTTTTAAAAAAGCGAATTTAGGGGATAATGTACATTTTACACATTAATTTTTTGCGCCCCCGCATTTACAACAATATTACCGATATTTTACAATACTTTTCATGATATACAACAGCTATTGTTAATTATTGCGAATTGTATGGCCTTTTCTTTTGTTGCAAGCTAATAAAGGCTTCCATTTGGTGAAGATCGAAACTACTTAGGTTGTTTTCGCTAGTTACGCCAGCTTTTTGCGCTACCAAAACGCCATATTTACAATCTTGATAGCCTTCAATACTGTGGGCATCAGGGTTGATAGATATTAAGACTTCTTTATCTATCGCTTTTTTGATCCATTGCCAATCAATATCCAATCGGCGTGGGTGGGCATTGAGTTCTATTACCACCTGATTGGCAGCGCAGGCATCAATAATTTTTTGATGATCCACAGGGTATCCGGCTCTACTTAGCAATAAACGGCCTGTTAAATGCCCCAAAATAGAGGTGTAAGGGTTTTCGATAGCGGTTAATAGTCGTTGCATGGCTTTTTCCTGATTCATTTTAAGATTGGAATGTATTGAAGCAATAACTAGGTCAAAGGTGGCTAAAATGGCCTCGTCGTAATCTAATTGTCCATCGCTTAAAATGTCGCTCTCGATACTTTTGAATATTTTGAATGTGCCGTTAGGCCATTGTTGGTTCAAATGGTTAATCGCATCGTGCTGTGCCAATATTTTTTCTACGGGTAAGCCTTGTGCGTAAAAAGCCGATTTTGAGTGATCGCTCAAAACTAAGTATTGGTAACCCTGTGCTATTGCAGATTCAGCCATTGTTTCAATGGTATTGCTACCGTCGCTCCAGTTACTATGGCTATGGATGACTCCTTTTATATCTTTTGGTACAATGAGTGTTGGAAGAGCTATTTGTTTTTTTGCCTCCATTATAATGTCACCATCTTCGCGTTGTTGTGGAGGAATAAATGAAATGCCGGCTGTTTTGAACAAATTACTTTCAATTCCGGTATTTGCATACAATTGATAATCGCCAATGAGTTGTTTCCATGCTGTCAAAAAAGCAGGGCTGCCGGTGGTTTCAAATAGTTGGTTGCCAAAAATAGCAGGAGTACAATGGTAAAAATGAAGTGTTACGTTTTCGGTTCCTTTTAGTGCTGTAAAATTGTTGGTTTGAGAAATTACTTGATATTGATGTGTAGCAAAAAAAGATAGTAAGTCGTTTACAGGTGTGGTGGTAACCCATTCAAGTTGTTCTATCACCGGTAGCTGTCGGCGAAATTGTCCGGTAATCGCAAATGTTTGTAACGGGAAAGCTTTTGATAATACGGATTGTAAAGCGTGAGCAAAAGTTTCAATTTGTTGATAGAGGTAACTGCCCAAAGTGCCGAAATAGAATTCGATTGATTCTTGTATGTTTTTTTGGGTTTTTTCGCCGAATCCTTTGTAACGCGTTAAACGGTTTTCATAGCAGGCATATAGTAGTTCGCCTAAAGTTTCAATGGCTAATTCTTTCCAAATAATAGCAATTTTTTTGGGACCAATTCCTTTGATAGACAGCATTTCAAGTACGCCGGGTGGCGTTTGGGCAATTATTTCGGTCAATTGAGTTAATTGTCCTGTGTTAAGTAATTCGGTTACACGTTTGTTAATCGTATCGCCAATTCCTTTGATTGCTGCTCGTTTTTCGGGTGCTAATTCGCTCAATTGCATGGGCAATTTTTCAATTGCAAATGCAGCTGCGGCATAGCTTTTTACTTTAAAACTATTTTCGCCATGAATATCCATGAGTTTAGACAGTAAGGAAAAGGTATCGGCAATTTGATAATTATCCATTAATGTGGTGTGGGTTTAGGCATCAAAGAAAAACAAAAAGTCCCGAACGAATTCGGGACTCAAATATTTTTTCAGTAATGTTGGGTACGTAAGTAGGAGCGTGTAAAAAATTAAGCTACTTCAATAGGACTGATAGAAACAGTACGTTTATCGTTAGCGCCTTTTTTGAATTCAACAATACCATCAGTAAGTGCAAATAAAGTAAAATCTTTACCAACGCCTACATTTTTGCCAGGGTGGTATTGTGTACCTCTTTGACGAAGAATGATATTGCCAGATGCAGCAGGCTGACCACCGAATATTTTAACACCCAAACGTTTGCTGTTTGAGTCTCTACCATTTTTTACGCTACCTTCACCTTTTTTGTGTGCCATGATTATGTTAATTTAAGAAGATTGGAGTACTTTGCTTCTGTTTAGGAAAAATGTGTGATGGAAACAAATTTCTTAAGCGATGCTTTCAATTTTGATTTTTGTGTAGTGAGTACGGTGACCGTGTTTTTTGCGGAAACCTTTTCTACGTTTCATTTTAAAGGCAATTACTTTGTCGCCTTGTACCAAACCACTTACCACTTCAGCGGTAATAACGGTTTTTACATCAGCACCAACAGTTAAAGTTCCTGCATTGTCTATCAACAAAACATCGTTAAATTCAACTTTGTCGCCGGTATTTTTACCTTGCAGGTGAGGCACATACAAGCTATCTCCTGCCTGTACTTTAAATTGTTGTCCTGCGATTTTTACTATTGCTAACATAACTATCCAAAATTTGGACTGCAAAAGTAGGGTATTACAATGTTATTTTACAATAATTGCGAAATATTTTTTTCAAAAACAGGAATATTTTGCCTTGTTGTATTTGTTAAGCTTGTTAAAGATACAAACTAAGGGCTTGGCCTATATTTGTTTTCGATATTTTTGACGCCACATACCATTTGAATATGCAAATAAAGTCGATGTTGGCCCGCCCTTTTGCCAACCATATACATAAAAAAATCATAAAAGATAGCGGTCAAGCCATTGCTACACAAGAAGCTATTTTTCAGCAAATTATCAAACAAGCTGCCCATACCATTTTTGGTAAAGAACACCATTTTGCCGATATCCGCAGCCATGCCGATTTTGTTCAAGCCGTACCCGTGCGCGATTATGAGCAAATGAAGCAGTACATACAAATGATTAAGGAGGGCAAACAAAATGTACTTTGGCGTGGTAAGCCTATTTATTTTGCCAAAACAAGTGGTACCACTAGCGGCATCAAATACATTCCAATAACCAAAGATTCGATTGATAACCATATACAAACCGCCCGAAATGCGCTTTTGTGCTATTTGGCAGAAACCGGCAACAATCAATTTGTTAATGGAAAAATGATTTTTTTGAGCGGAAGTCCCGAATTAGAACGCATAGCCGACATTCCAACGGGGCGATTAAGTGGTATAGTTAATCACCATGTACCCAAGTATTTGCGAGGCAATCAATTGCCATCTTACGAAACCAATTGTATAGAAGATTGGGAAACCAAGTTGGATAAAATTGTGGACGAAACGCTGCGGCAAAACATGACCCTCATTAGTGGTATACCGCCATGGATGCAAATGTATTTCGATAGAATTGTTCAGCGAAGCGGAAAAAAAGTAAAGGATGTGTTTCCCAACTTTAGTTTAATGGTACAAGGGGGCGTTAACTTTGAACCATACAAAGCCAAGCTATTTGAAACGGTAGGAAAAAAAATAGATTATATAGAGTTGTATCCGGCAAGCGAAGGTTTTTTTGCTTTTCAGGATACACAAAATAGGGAGGGCATGCTGCTTAATACCAACAGCGGTATTTATTTTGAATTCATTCCGGTAGAAGAGGTATTTAATCCTTCACCTCGCCGACTCAATTTATCACAAGTAGAATTGGGTAAAAATTATGCTATCATTATCAACAGCAATGCGGGTTTGTGGGCCTATAATATTGGTGATACGGTTCGGTTTGTAAGTTTACATCCTTATCGTATTGTTGTAAGCGGGCGTATCAAACATTTTATTTCTGCTTTTGGAGAACATGTTATCGGCGAGGAGGTGGAATGGGCCCTGCAACAGGCGTGCAAGCATACCAATGTTCGAGTTACAGAATTTACGGTGGCGCCTTACATAACCCAAGGCGAGGGAAAAAGCTATCACGAATGGTTGGTCGAATTTGAAAACGAACCCCAAGATTTGGCGGCTTTTGTGGAAGTGCTCGACAATGCTTTGCGGCAAAAAAATGTATACTACGACGATTTAATTCGAGGAAATATTTTGCAAGTATTAAAAATAAGGTTGCTCAGAAAAGATGCCTTTATTGATTATATGAAAAGTATTGGCAAATTAGGCGGACAAAATAAAGTGCCCCGGTTGAGCAATGACCGAAATTTAGCTGATGCATTACAGGTTTATATTGTTTAAATGGTATTAAATTTTTATTAACTGTTTTTGTTTTTTGGCTTGCAAATGTCTCTAAGCCATTTGTTTTGCTAATTTCTTAACATGGCGCTTTTTATTTTTGTTACCTTTACGCACATTTCATACCATTCATTAGTATAAGATCTATCCACAATGACCCCCAAAAAACGCATCGCTATATTTGGTTCTACCGGTTCTATTGGCACCCAAGCATTGGAAGTAATTGCCGCTAATGCCGATAAATTTTCTGTAGAAGTTCTTACAGCTCAAAACAATGCCGATTTACTCATTAAGCAAGCGCAGTATTTTACACCTAATTGCGTAGTTATAGGTAATGAAAGCAAATACCAATATGTAAAAGATGCATTGGCTGCTACTCCTGTAAAAGTATTTGCCGGAGAAGATGCCTTGGAAGAAGTGGCAGGTATGGATTGTTACGATATGATGGTGGCGGCAGTAGTGGGGTTTGCAGGGCTAAAACCTACCTTAAGGGCTATTGAAAGTGGTAAAGCTATTGGCTTGGCCAATAAGGAAACTCTAGTAGTAGCAGGCGACATTGTTATGCGTAAAGCAATTGAAAAACGGGTTCCAATCATCCCTATAGATAGCGAACACAGCGCCATATTTCAATGTTTGGTAGGCGAGGGTAGGAATAAAATTGAGAAAATTATCCTTACTGCTAGCGGAGGCCCTTTTTTTGGTAAAAAGCCTAATTTTTTGGTGAATGTGAAGCGCGACCATGCTTTACAGCACCCTAATTGGTCGATGGGGGCAAAAATTACCATCGATTCAGCAACACTTATGAATAAAGGCTTGGAAATGATAGAGGCCAAGTGGTTGTTTAACCTACAAGCTGATCAAATTCAAGTGGTAATTCATCCTCAAAGCATTATCCATAGTATGGTACAGTTTGAAGATGGAAGTATCAAAGCCCAAATGGGTTTGCCCGATATGAAGTTACCTATTCAATATGCGTTAAGTTTTCCGAATAGAATTGCCAACAATTTTCCGCGCTACGACTTTAAGAAAGTACAAACGCTCAATTTTGATGAGCCCGATTTAAGAACTTTCCGTAATCTTGCCCTTGCTATAGAAGCCTTGAACAAAGGAGGTAATTTGCCATGTATACTCAATGCCGCCAACGAAATAGCTGTATATGCATTCTTAAAAAATCGAATAGGATTTTTAGATATGACGGCTTTGGTAGAAAAAGCAATGAGTAAAGTACCGTTTATTCAAAATCCTACTTTGGAAGAATACTTTGACAGCGATGCCGAGGCGCGTAATTATACAGCTTCTTTAATTGACCTGTAAATTAAACAACAACACATTTCAATTGTAATTATTTAAAAATGAGCCGCATTTAGCGGTATTGCTTATGTTATTAGCCATAGAATGGGGGAGCTTAGCCGCCAAAACCGGACAATTTATTTTATCGTTTTCTATATTGGTGGTACTACACGAATTGGGACACTTTATCCCTGCGCGTTTATTTAAATGCAGGGTAGAAAAATTTTACTTGTTTTTTAATCCATGGTTCAGTTTGTGGAAAAAACAAAAAGGGGAAACGGAGTACGGTATTGGATGGATTCCTTTCGGGGGGTATGTAAAAATTAGTGGTATGATAGATGAAAGTATGGATAAGGAGCAACTACAATTGCCACCACAACCATACGAATTTAGATCGAAACCCGCTTGGCAACGACTCATTATTATGTTAGGAGGCGTTATTGTAAACGTAATTTTAGCTATCATTATATTTATTGGTATTACTTGGGTTTGGGGAGAGGAATACGTATCGCCCAAAAATGTGAAATATGGTTTGTATGCCGATTCGTTGGCAAGCAAAATAGGCATTCAGAATGGCGATAACATTGTTTCAATAGATGGCAACGCAGTAGAAAATGTAGGTAATGTTGGTCCTGATATCATTTTAAAAGAGGCCAAAAATTTACAAGTGATGCGTAACGGTACGTTGATTAC
Organism: Chitinophagaceae bacterium; assembly: GCA_027486695.1. Lineage (GTDB taxonomy): Bacteria > Bacteroidota > Bacteroidia > Chitinophagales > Chitinophagaceae > Parasediminibacterium. The sequence goes on from JAIXOS010000347.1 coordinate 8,323, forward strand.
CTTGCAAATACCTGCCGATTTTGCCAAATATCTTAATAAAAGTAAATTAGAAGGATTTATTGGCTTGCGTTGGCCAACCGTAGTAGAAAAAGTAAATCCTGATGCTGTAATCACTAAAGGGCAGTTGTTGCCCGGCGATACACTAGTAGGGTTGAACACTTACCGTTTTTCTTATTACAATGAGTTTGCGGTCGTGCGCGATCGTTTTAAGGACTCTATTGTAACGTTAACCGTGTTACGTGGTAACGATACTGCTACGCTCAAATGCTTCCTTAAAAATGGCAAAGTGGGTTTTGCACCGGTTAGTCCTGAAAAATTATTAGGCACTACCGTTAAGCAATATTCCCTATTGCAATCGGTGCCACTTGGTTTTGCTAAATGCGCCACAACTTTGGGTAATTATGTTACCGGTTTAAAACGAATATTTACGGGTAAAGACAAAGCAAGCGATAGTTTAGGTAGTGTTATAAGTATTGGCAACACCTTTCCTCCGGTTTGGGATTGGCAACGTTTTTGGACATTGACCGGTATTTTTTCTATCATTTTAGCTTTTATGAATGTATTGCCAATACCCGCTTTGGATGGTGGACACGCCCTGTTTACACTTGTAGAAATGATTACCGGACGCAAACCTAGCGATAAATTTATGGAGTATGCCCAAACGGTTGGTATGGTCTTGTTATTGGGTTTAATGGCATACGCATTGGGACTCGATTTCTGGCGTTTATTTAAATAAGTTTTTTTTAGTTATCGAAAAATCCTATTGTACCTTACAATAGGATTTTTTGTTTTTAGCCTATTCTCTAAATACATAATACGGATGCCATGGAATTTATATTACTAATAGCTGCTTGTGTATGTTCGGCTTTGGCCTGTTTATTGGTTATATTCAAACCGAATCACAAAGCCGATCCTTCTATTTTGCAAGCTATTGCTAATGCTGATTTGCGTATTCAACAATTGGAAAATCATATAAAAGATGATTTTAAAATGAATAGGCAGGAGGCCGGGTTGATAGCCAAACACAATAGGGAAGAACTCAACAATACATTAACGAACCTACATCGGCAAAATACACAAACGCTGCATTTGATTCAACAAACATTGGCCAATAGGCTTGATATACTAATTACCAAAATGGAGGAACAACAGCTCGCATCAAGAACCGAACTCAGTGCTTCCTTGCGCTCCTTTGCCTTGGAACAACGCAATAATTTTGCTGATTTAAAAAATGAGCAGAACGATTTTGCTCAAAAAACCATGCGGCAGTTGGAACAAATGACGGAGAAATTAGACAAACATTTAAGCATATTGAGCCAACAAGCAAAACTCGATAGCAATAACCTAACCACCGCAATTACTACAGCTATTAACAATTTTGGGCTTACGCTCGATAAAAGTATTCAGGCATTTAATCAATTGCAAAAAGAAAAGTTTGAACAACTAGAAATGCGGCAAAATGAGTTGATACTCAATACTGCCAATAAATTGGAAACCATTAGAACAACGGTAGAAGAAAAATTGGAAAAAACATTGAGCGAACGTTTAGGGCAAAGTTTTGAATTGGTGGGTAAGCAATTAATTGAAGTACAAAAGGGATTGGGTGAAATGCAAACAATTGCAGGAGATGTGGGCGGGCTCAAGAAAGTGCTTAGTAATGTGAAACTGCGTGGAGGCGTTGGCGAAGTGCAATTAGGCATGTTATTAGAGCAAATGCTGGCACCTAACCAATATGTTGCCAATGTAAAAACCAAAGTGGGGAGCAATGAACCCGTAGAATTTGCAGTTAAACTACCCGGAAGGAGCGAAACGGAAGGTAGTTTTGTGTACTTGCCTATAGATGCCAAATTTCCCAAAGATGTTTACGAGCACTTACTTGTAGCTTACGATAAGGGAACTACAGAAGCTATTGATGTAGCCGTAAAGCAGTTGGAGGCTACTATGCGCAAAATGGCCAAAGATATTCACGACAAATACATCGATCCGCCTAATACCACCGATTTTGCCATCTTATTTTTACCTTTTGAGAGCATTTATGCTGAGGTAATTAGGCGCAACGACTTGGTTGATTTGCTACGAAAAGATTACCATATTGCTGTTGCAGGGCCTACCACACTCATGGCCATACTCAACAGCCTACAAATGGGCTTTCGTACATTGGCCTTACAAAAGCGTAGCAGCGAAGTGTGGCAGGTGTTGGGGTCAGTAAAAACAGAGTTTCAAAAATTTGGAGGATTACTGGAAAAAGCACAAAAAAATTTGCATACGGCTAGCGATACGGTGGATGAATTGCTTGGTAAGCGCAGCCGTGCCATTAATCGAAAATTAAAAAACATAGAAGCTTTGCCTACCAATGCAGCCGAAGAATCCTTGTTGGTGGATGGTGGCACCGTAGGAATGGCAGCATTGCCTACCGAAGAAGATGACGAAGAAGAGGACTAGATTTCATACGATCGGTGGACGGCTATTAAACCGATTCTAAAAAAAATACCGGTATAGCAATTGAATATTGGTAAATAGTTTTTTCGATGGATGCTTGTGGCATTTATAAG
>JAIXOS010000345.1 GCA_027486695.1 Chitinophagaceae bacterium
ACTAATTCTATTACGCCCATTAGTTTCACCCCAAGATGGAATCCAGCTTCCGGTAATGCAGATTATACGGTATCCATTCAAGTGAGTACCAATGCCGATTTTAGCAGTTTTGTTTACAATTTAACAGGAATTGCCTCCACGCGAGTGAGCAATTTAATAACTTCCTTAAGTCCTTCAACTACTTATTATTACAGAATACGATTTGTGAACCAAACAGGCGTTGGAGATTGGTCGAATGTACAAACGGTAAGTACCATAGCCTTGCCTACAAGTAGTTTGGATAACAATACCAATCCACTTTTGGCATATTCTGTACGTTTATTGCGCAGTAGTTATACCGGTCCGGCTTTAAGGGTAAGAAGAGATAGCAACTGCGATTCAGTAGATGTGTACTTTGATGGTAATCAGCGAGTATCACTATCATCACCAATTTCGGCTAATGGAGGAGGTGCGGCCACAGGTAATACATTGGGCGATTGGGTAGGTAGCAGTAGTGCTTATGTTACTATTTGGTACGACCAAAGCGGTAATGGTAAACACACTACTTCAGCTACTTTAGGTAGAACAGGTACCGTAACCGTTGTTGCCGGAAGTACTGCTGTAACCGGCACTAGTACTTTATTTACAACACCTGCACAATTGCAACCGGGCAATGCCATTTATACAACAGGTGGACAAATAGTGGGACATGTAGCAGCAATTGGTTCGGCAACGAGTTTGACATTAGTTGGCGGAGCAAGAGCGGCACTCAATAACAGCACATTGACGATTCAAAGATTGCCACGCTTAATCAATCAAGGTTTTTTAGATACACTGCCTAGCGGTATTGCCTCATTACGAATTGTTGATGGTGCAAATGGAGGAATGTATTCAACCGGTTTAATTACTCCGGCAACCTCATTGCAAAACTTGAAATTTGTAAATGTATTTGTAGCGCAAAAACAATTGGCGAACACCGGCAACAAAGTGGGTTTATTGAATACAGCAACAGCAAATTCCGGAGCTCCTAATAGCAAATTACAATTTAATTTAGAACCATCTTCATCCAATACGGTTTACCGAGGTGTTTCATCGGCTAGCACCCCAACTTCTCCAACATTTGGTACTACAGCACAAGCTTGTGGCAGATTAAAAGTATCGGTTTATGCAAGCGGTGCAAATGCGCAAGTAGCTTCTTCCTTTCAGGCATTGTCAACGCCTACCAATAACTTTTTAGGAACAAACAATGCAAACCTTTTTGACAATACAAGCGTACGAATTTTTGGAAATTTGGGAATCAACGCCAACTGCTTCGATGGTTTGGCTTCAGAAATTGTGTTATATGGGTCAACTAGCGACTCATTAACTGAAAATTTTGCTACAACTTATTTATTAGATCAAACCAACTATTTCGGGGTATTATCGGCAAGAAGACCCACTGCAAAATTGGTTACAGCAACTACTGCAAGATTAGGTGCAACCATTTTGGCTGAATCGAATGCAACAACAGTTACTGCTAGAGGAACTGTGTGGAGTACAAGTCCCAATCCTACAAGCAATGCGTTATCCGGAGGCACTAGTATACAAGTTTTTGAACAAGACAGAAGCGGCCTTACCCCAAATACTTTATACTATTATCGCGGTTATGCCACCAATGCTTTAGGAACCATTTATTCGGAAGACAGCACTTTTACTACTTTGGCCAGTGTGCCTAGTATTTCCGCGGCTACTAATATAGGCACAAATAGTTTTACTGCTAATTGGGGTGTGCCTAGTGGCGGCAATGCTGCTTTTACATACCGTTTACAATACAGCAGTAGTGCTACTTTTAGTAGCGATACCACTACTGTAACCAATATTGCTTCAGGAACAACCAATTTTGTCATTAATGGATTAGCTGCCAATAGGGTGTATTATTATCGTGTGTCAATTGATAACGTAACCGGCAATAGTGGTTGGTCAGCGTCGCAATCTGTTACCACTCTTTGCAATAGTCCAATTGTAGCAGCCGCTACTAATACCAATACAATAGGATTTACCGCCAATTGGCAAGCTCCTGCCAATCAAGGTAACTCAACTTTTACTTATCAGTTAGAATACAGCACACAAGGTAATTTTAGCAGTGGTGTAACCACTATCAATAACATTGCTAGCAATACATTATTGCAATCCATTAGTGGGCTGTTAGCCAATACAACGTACTACTACCGGGTACTAGCGGCCAATACAAGTGGTAATAGCAACTACAGCAGCATACAAACCATTACCACCTTGGCCAATACGCCTAGTATATCCGCTGCAACCATTATAGGCACGAATAGTTTTACAGCTAATTGGAGTGCACCTAGTGGAGGAAATGCCACATTTACTTACCGTTTACAATACAGTAGTAATGCTGCATTTAGTAGCGACACAACGAACGTAACAGGGATTGCATCGGGTACAACTAGTACGGTAATTAATGGATTGATAGCCAATACAGTCTATTATTATCGTGTATCAATTGATAATCTAACTGGTAATAGTGGTTGGTCAGTATCGCAATCTGTTACCACTCTTTGCAATAATCCCATTGTAGCAGCCGCAACTAATATCAATACAACAGGATTTGCCGCCAATTGGCAAGCCCCTGCCAATCAAGGTAGTGCAACCTTCTCCTATCAGTTAGAGTACAGCACACAAAGTAATTTTAGCAGTGGTGTAATCACCATTAGCAACATTGCTAGCAATACTTTATTACAATCTATAAGTGGTTTAACTGCCAATACATTGTATTATTACCGTGTGCGTGCTGTAAATGCAAGTGGCAATAGCAGTTACAGTGCCATACAGTCGGCTGTAACAGTGTCTTTACCGCCAACAAGTTTATCTGTTAGCAATGTGAGTGCTTCCGGATTTAGGGCAAATTGGAGCGCACCTGCCGCACAGGGAAGTGTGGCCTACACTTATACTTTACAATATGCCACCACAGCGGATTTTAGTTCGGGTGTTCAAACTGTCTCGAATATCAATGCAGCTACTTTTAACTATGCTGTTACCGGTTTATCAAGCTATACCGCTTATTATTATCGTGTTTTGGCGAATAATGCAGGAGGCAATGGCGATTGGTCACAAGTGCAAAGCGTTGTTACGAATCAACCATTTGTGGGAATATTGGACAATATGACTACTCCAACAATAGCCTATTCTGTACGACTTTTACGAAGCGGCTACAGTGGCCCGGCGGTAAGAATTAGAAAAGATACAGATAGCACTATGGTAGATGTGTATTTTGACGAAAACCAAAAGGTATCGCTCAATTCGTTTGTATCTGCTAACGGAGGAGGCACAGCAACCACCAACACATTAGGCAATTGGATAGGTAATGCCAATGGATTTGTAACGATATGGTACGACCAAAGCGGCAATGGCAGAAATGCCATTCAAAATACTGTTTTCACTGCAAGAACAGGAGGCAGTGTATCCACTACTAGTGGATCGAGAACGGCAAATATTACCAACTTCGCCACGTATACTTTTACCATTAAGACGGCAACATCCAATGGCAATAAAGTCTTTTTAGTGGGGGGTACGAATGCGCCTAACTTTTCTCTTGTTCGTCTTGGTCAGCCGGTGGTAGGAACAGGCATTCCCGCCAATTCCATTGTTATTGGTACTTCCACAGTAGATTCATCCTTCACCCTTTCCAATAATGTTAGCACATCTGTAGGAGCCACCATTACTACATCCACCTTATATCCCGGAGCATTGATTGTATCTTCAAGAGGGCGGCAAATTGGTATAGTAGATACCATTTTTAATACCACCACCTTATTGCTCAAAACCGCCTCGGATACAACGGCCACTTTTAGCAATTATGGTTTTGCTTCGCAACCAAGATTAATCAATGCGGGTGTTGTTGAATACCTGCCCAATGGCATGCCAAGTTTAAGAACCTTTAATGGTAATTGGTTTGGTAACAACATGAGTATTACAAGCTTTACGAATGATGGAGGTAACACAAACTTACAAGGCATCCAAAATTTGAATTTGTTTACCACCATTAAGCAAGAAGGTAATTTTCTCAACAGCAATGGTTTATTCAATACAGCAAATACTGGTACGGGTGCTCCATCTGCCAAATTGCAAGTGAATTTAGTGCTATCTAATTCGTCAAGTAGAATAGCGAGTGTATCTAGTAGTACCGCTAATTCTGCTAATTTCAACCAAGGCAGTATTACAGCTAGTAGACTTAAAGTAAACACTAGCAGTGGTAGTGCTTCTGCTCAAGTGTTTACCGGAACGGCAAGTAACCCTACTTCGGCAACCGGATTTTTAAGCAGTTCCTTAGACGCTTCTTCCATATTGATATTCGGTACTACAGGATTTCCACAAACATTATTTGAGGGTTA
>JAIXOS010000123.1 GCA_027486695.1 Chitinophagaceae bacterium
AAAAACAGGGTTAACATTAATATGGTAATATGAATTATAGGCGCTTAAAGACAAGTCATACCCTCTTTGCCCTGTGCTGCCATCTGAGCATTTCCATTCAACCCAAATCCAAAAATCACCAGCAGCATAGGGAATATAAGCACTCAAATACAATGGCTGATTGTCAAAAACAGAACGGGAATTGGGCTGCCAAGTATACCACTTTTTGTTAGTCGATTGGTACGTAAAAAAGTTGTTGCGGCTCCACCTGTTTTGCTCAATGCCTCCTTTCAATGCGGTTCTTTCTTTCGTGCCTTCGTGCGTATTCCAAGCAGGGTCGGCATCTGCATTGGTAATTTCTCTGGTGTGCAAGTGGTAAACTAATACTTGACAACTGGCATTAGTTACCAACGCAGTAGCACTTGGCACTTGATAGGTTAATAGGCTATCAATGATTTGATTCAAATAAATAATCACTGTGCCATCTGCATTGGGCACCATTGGCATTAGCTGCAATTCCTGGTACACCGATTGCCCTGCCAACTTGTAGCGCAATTTGGCACTAAAAAAAAGTCCTGCCCTCGATAAATCGCTGACGGTGTATCGGTAGCATATATCGTTTTTGCTAAAGGCCAGTACATGCGGCCTTTCATTAATTGCATGTGCCATTAATCATTCCATTTAGATTCGTCAAAATTGGTAATGTCGGTGGCTTTGTATTCGTCGGAAAATGTAAGCGCAAAACCATAGGCATTATCGCTCACCTTCCCCGTTTTGCGCCACCGAAAGGTGTTCAAATCAATGTCGGCAAAAGGACCACAACTGCCTTCTTCTTCTATTTCGTTGTAAAAAAAACTGATGAACTCCCGCATGATGGTTTCAGCGGCCTCGTAGGCTGCTTGCTTGTTTTGCAGCTCAGTAGCATGTGTGTTTACTCTGGCAAGGAAGTAAACACTGTTTTGCCACACGGTTCTTATGCGTCCGCCTTTATCACTCAGCCTACCGGTAGCATCTACCATTACTAAGCAAGGGAAATGCAGGCCTTTGCTGATTGCTGCGCCAAGTGCTTCCTCCTCTTCAATGGTAATGAATGCCTGATGTGTGGCATCGTTGTGCGCAATGGCTTTGTTCTTTTCGGCCAAACTTTTTAAGTAGGCTGCTTTATCGGTAAGTATCATACTAAGATAGGGTTGGGTTTTTACGCTTAAATTCTTCTAGCTCTTGTTGCGCTGCTTGCAGCTCGCGCATTACCTGGTGCACATTCATGTTTTCCACTTCGTGAAATGAGCCGTATTTCTCCCCACACAAACTGCGAATGAGCAAAAACAAATCGGCTACCTCTGGCTTGTCATTGCTTTTTTCTACCTCGTACAAATCGTTGAGAAAATTGCGACAGCCATCGTACCAATACAGGATAGCCATTTTTATTTCAAAAGGCCAATGGGCTATTTTGGCTTCGTAGTACGGTACTTCGTTAATGTTGAGCGGCAAACGGCAATCGCCATCGCTGTTTTTGGCAAAATCGTAGTTCGGCTTGGCAGGTCGGTAAAGTACCGCTACCAACTTGTCCAATGCTAGGGCATTTTCCTCTTGCGTGTATTCGTTATAAAATATTTCGCAAGCGTTCCATTCCTTCATGGTGAAGTTGTCAAACTCGTTGGCAGGGCCATACAAATCATCGTATGAAGGCAGCAAGTTGACGGTAAGGGTATTGGTATCAAATACCCAAGCTACATGCTCAGTCAACGTGTGCTTTACTTGCAAGGGCAACATGCCATACGAAATTCTACTCAGATCGCACAGAATGCGGCAAGCTTCAAGCTCTGCCACTGCACGATCACGCGCTTGAATAATCGTGCGCATAATGTCCAACAATTGATTTGCACTTAGCTCGTTAAAGGTGTTGGGCATCAGCAAGGTTTTATTTTTGCTGCCTTTTCGGTAGATGAATTCAAGCATGTTTACTGTTTATAACTATGTACACAATAGGAATAAATATCAACGCAATCAATATAGAACCGCCAATGATCAACCACCCCCACCAAGGCATTTCTTTTACAATAACAGTGGTTTGCTTCTTATCCAGCTGTGTGCGCAGCTTGCTTACCTCGGCTACCAAAAGCGTAATGGTTTGGTCTTTGCTAGCGCAATTGATTTGCAATTTTCCAAATTCATCGTACCAATACTTCAGCTCTACCTTACCGCTTGCATCGCTTATGCGGATGGTATCTTTCGATGGTTTTAATTTCGCCATAATGGCTTTGACCAAGCTATCTACATTGGTGCTTTTGGTGGCCGATTGCGCTAAAATTGCCCGCACCAAACTATCCATATTCAGCGCATTGCCTACGTTGGCTCCTTGTACATTCACCGCTACTTGCTTGTATTGAGTGGTGGTGGTATCGGTACTGGAATGAAAGGAATCTACACCAGGGTGAATGGTTTTGCAAGAACCTATTAAAAACAGAAACGCAATTACCGTAGTGGTTTTGGTGCTATCGCTTACGTTGGGCATAGGTATTTTATTGCGCTCTAAGCCTACTGTTAGTAAGGTCATGATGGGTTTAAAAACCAACTTAGCCACCTTGCTTTCAGGATTGAATGCGTACAAGTTTTCAAAGATGCTGTAGCATTCAACGTACAATATAAACATGAGCATACCATCATTTACCCAACGGACAATTTCCGATTCTTTAGGCAAGCTATTGCCCATTACAATGCCGCCTACTATCAAACCAATATATTGTAAACACTTAATAACCGTTTGCCTAAAACCGCCACTTGTTAGTTGCTTGCCTTGAATTTTGGCTTTGATAACGCCCGTTATAAAGTCGAGGAATATGGCAATAAACACCCACGCCAACAGGTCCATGTTGGGGAAAAAAGTAAGCTTGAAAAATAATAGGCTTATGTAGCCGAGAATAGAAGTTTTCATATTATAGAATTAAAGTTTAACGTAATTAGTACCGGTAATAAATTGTTTGGCATTGTATTTTGCCAATAGTTCGCGCCAACCGTAGCCAAATACTTTTTCAATATGTGGGTCATCGGATAGAGAAGTAAAATCGCCTCCCCAAGCAAAGCCCAAGCTTTTAAACACATTCACCACTTCCATCCAATCCTTTTTGCCATCCTTATCAAAGTCGTAGTTAACATCCCACGATAAAGTCTCAAAGCTGCCATTGCCATCTTTGTCGTACATAATGGCAAAATCGAATGCTAGGCCATAGTTGTGAAAGCTTCTGCCGCCGCGCGCATTGGTAATAATTTTACCAGGAGTGGTTCTGCCTTGTGCAAACAGGGCATTTTGTTCGTCAATGGTGCGTAGCCCTTGCACTATGCGTATGCGCACCGTAGGCGGGAAGCTGGCTATTTCAATGGCCGTAATGGTATCAATTACCACTTGCCTAATAGCAGGGTGCAATAGCATGGCTCTGGGTAAACTCACTTGTGCATCTCTCATATAAAAGGTTTTAAAATCTGAATACTTTTTTATCGTTGGCTGGTTTAGCCACTACAGTTGTGCCCACATAAAAAACACTGTTTTTAAATTCAGGGAACAAGCTGTCGGTTGCTTTTTGATTGAGCATTTTAATGGCAGCTCTTAAAAATTGCTTGCCATCGCTTAACGATGTATTAGCCAAGGTGCTCAATCGGGCATCGGGTGCCGATTGGTCGGCATTGTTGGTTTTGTCTTTGGGTGGATGATACATCACCGTTAATCCCCATGGGGTAATTTTTACGGGCAGTTGCAACGTGGCTTTGTATACGCTTAAATTGCCAACGGCCAAGCGTAGCAAATCCAATACGGCTTTTTCATCGGCGTCGGGGTTAGCCTTGGCAATTAAGGCTTTGTAAAAATCATCGCCCACTGTTTGATAAATGAATGTTTTTTCAACTATTTTAATGATTGGCAGCATGAGCCTAAACACTCTGTATGGTTGGTGCAGTGCTATGCAGTCTGCCAATTCCAAGGCACTGTTAAAGATGCAATCGGTTTGCGGATTTGTCCAGCCCAATGCCGTAGCGTGCGCTATAAGGTAGGCTACCAATTTTTCGTAAGCTTCGCAAGCAGCGTCAGCTAGCGATTCTTTCACTTCCTCGTATTCCCACCGGAATAGGTTGTCTGTTCCATCGCTGCTAGTTTTTTTGGCGCCTGAATCGGTTATTTTATAGCTGCGCAAAGCAAGGGTCTTTAGCACACAAGCAGGTGCCACATAGCCACGTACCAAGTGCATCACTTCTTCGTATTGGGGGGCAATGGAACTTGCTTGTGCTTGTGCCTGTAGTGTGGCAAACAAAGTACTCCCCAACAATGGCAACATTTCTTCTTGCTCTAGCTTTAGCAAGCCTGGGAAATTGTTGCCATTCTCGTAGGTAAACGCCACCTCGCAGTACAGCTTAAACGTGGCTATGTCGTTGTTTTTAAAAAACATATTAATTGCTTTGGCTTTTTGTACCCTTTCCGGTGTCGAGGGTGGTTAACAATCCCGCAGGAAAACGGAATACCAATTGCGCACCTTCCTTGGCATAGGTTTTATCCCACTTGTTGAATCGACTCACCAAATTCATCAAGAATTGAATGTCTTTACGCTCAGGTTCCAGTATCATAATTTGTTGGGAGTGGCTTTCTCGAATGTTACTACCTCCGGCATTGTTGGCATAAGGGCCTCCCGGTTGACCAACGCCAATCATGGCCGGACTTACCAATGCGGCAAACAATATTTCGCTATTGCCTGCGCTGCTATCGGGCAATAGTTTGCCATCTTTTATTTTGTCGTCCAATATGGTGATGGTGATAAATGGCGTTTCTTTCTGGGTGATGGGATCAATGTAGCAGCCACTTGAAAGGGTTTTGTATTGGTTTTCTACGCCCGTCAACCACTTGTCTATTTCCTCGTACTTCTCCGCTATCACCGCTTCTTTTTTCTTGTCGTCATAGTTGTCCCAATCTTCGTGGCGCAGCTCCCAATATTTCTCCGATATCTGAATAATGGCATGTACGCCAATCAGGTTATTGAACATGGCATTCTTGATACCAGGAATAGAGCGTACTACTTTCACCCACTCACGAGCACTCCACCACAATGGATAAGGGTAATAGTTTTTGCTTCTTTTTAAATGCCGCATGGAAAAAGCCACTTCGCTTTTGGTAAATACGGATAAGTCATCCCATTCATAGCCTTGCCTAAGCATGTCTATAGCTACTACTTTTTTATTGTCGAGTGTTGAAGGGGCTTGCTCCCAATCTTCGCACAGAAACAATTTGTTGCAGTACTTGAGTGTGGGTGTACGCCTATTTATTCTTGCGGTACTCACATCAATGCGCCTAATGCGATTAATTTGTGTGTTGCCTTTGTTGAATACCAAGCTGCCGCAGCTCCAGCCAAATGCATTGCGATCGTAGCTGAGCAAGCTACCTTGAGTAAATAAATTGCTGTATTCTAGCCAATCCAAAATTTCCGGGATGTTCGCAAACTCCAATACTTCCTCCCCGTCAACAATGCCGGTTTTGTAAAATGGCTGCAAACCTTTTCCCATGCTCAGGCGCTCTTTAATGTTCATGGCGGTTTCCAACACGCCACAATTGTCCATGTGATTGATCATTTCCAAAGGCAATAAATTGTTACTGCCCCATGGAGCCCATTCGCTGCTGGTAAAATCGGTATTGATAGAGTCGGGGGTTTTGTACATGGCAGCATCTTGACTGCCATAGGTAGTTACGCCCTGGCTAAAATAAAGCCTGCCCGATGTACTGTTTACGCCTATACCGTTATGATATTGTACTGCCATGTTACATTACTTGTTTGCCGTTAAACTCAATGATTAATCGGATGTGAATAGTTTTGATTTCGCTATTGGGCAATAAAATATTGCGGGTTGAATTGTAGAAGTGGTTTGGGTTTTTACTCTCCTTGCCACTACTTTCTTTTGGCTGCAATAGTTCGTGCACCTTTGGCTTTTGGATGTATTTTTTGGCGGCCTTGAATACCATTTCATCACCACCGGTATTGGCTTGCCTGTTGGCGGCTATCACTACCAAATTGCATGGCTGCCCACTGTCTAAGTGGTCGAGCATGTCTTTAAAAGTGATGGGTGTGGTTGGCTGCATGTTGTAAAATTGCAGCGATGGTGGAGGATGGGAAAGGACAGCAAAAAACGGGGGCGGACAACTTTAAAAAAGTATATTTGCTAAATAATTTAGTACAAATGATAGCAATTGCCGACTGTAATAGCTTTTACTGCTCTTGTGAGCGTTTGTTTCGTCCCGACTTAATTGGGAAGCCGGTTGTAGTACTGAGCAATAATGATGGCTGCATCGTTAGCCGAACCGATGAGGCGAAGGCATTGGGTATTGATATGGCAGTGCCTTATTTTCAATGTAAGGAGGAAATATTGAAACATGGGGTTACTGTTTTTTCCTCTAACTACCACCTATATGGGGATATGAGCCAACGGGTGATGAGTGCATTTAGGCACATCATGGGCAACAAAAATGTAGAAGTGTATAGTGTTGATGAGGCTTTTATCAATTTTGATGTAGTGCCCGAAAGCCAATATCGGCAAACGGCATTGCAACTAAAGCAAACTGCCGAAACATGGACTGGAATTCCCATTTGTGTGGGTGTAGGTCCTAATAAACTGCTTTCGAAAGTGGCCAATAAACTAGCCAAGAAAAACAAACAATCAACTGGTGGAGTGTATGTATTGAGCAACGACTCGGAAATAGAGTTGGCTTTAAGTACTTTTCCCGTTGGTGATATATGGGGAATTGGGCGCAGGTATGCCGAAAAACTAAGGCAATTTGGTGTTGAAAATGCTTGGCAGCTGCGCAACATGCCGCTCGACTTTTGCAG
>JAIXOS010000444.1 GCA_027486695.1 Chitinophagaceae bacterium
ACCGCTAATTGCACAACTGGCGACCCTAAATACGATTCGCCCTACCCAGTAGCCCGTCTTGTATTACAGACTGATACCGAATTTGCAATCCGACAATTAGATACGCTCTACACCAAATACCAAGCAGATACTAGCGCGGATGATGAGTTTGATATACATGCAGCCATGCATACTTATGCCTTATGCAAAACGCAATTGCCAATTGCTTTGCAACAAAAAATAAAAAACTATCTTACTAAAGAAGATTATAGGCGAAGTCATATAACCACCAATTTAAGTTTAATGAGCTGGTCTTCAGGCTTTTTAGCTACGGAAGAATGGCCAGATTTTACGGATAGGGCTGGCAACTCAAGCGCTGTAATCAACGCTTTTACCAAGCAAAAGATACTTTCTGAACTGTGGAAGTTTTTTCATTTGAATTGCTATGAGGCAGATGCCTTTATTTACAACCCAATAGATTTTATGGCTGTAAGAATGCTTGCTGAGTATGCTGTGGACACCGAAATAAAATCAAAAGCCCTGCTTGTTTATCAATCAATGGCTGTTAGTTTATTGTGCAGTTGGAACAAGGGTATTTATGTGGCTAACCCCATGAGAAGTAAGGGATGGGAAAATATGAATACAGGTTATGTTGCCTCGAACATTATAACAGCCTTAAGTTGGACATTCTTTGGCAACCCCGAAAATAAATTAAGGGTTAAACCCTTCACGGTTTCTATTTATGGAAGCCTTTATGCATTGTTTTGGATGTGCTACCAAGGAAAGGTAAGCCCAAGGGAGTCTATATTAAATGCTTATAAGGCTAAATCGTATCCTTACGTCCACACAGGGATGGTAGATAGTACTACAGGTAAGTTTTATAAATATGCTTACCAGTCAAACAATTATGGTTTAGCAACGCAAATGGAGATAACTCTTCCTGCTTCTTCTGTACTGACTAGCTATAATTATAAAGAAATTAAGCGAACTTATTTGGCTTGGAAAAGTGATACAATTGGGTGTCATTTTAGTGTTTGCCAAGACAATCCTGTACGACCAACCGATTTCTCGTCCTTAAATGCCTTTGGGTATGGTGAAAATCCTTTTCATCGAGTATTGCAATCAAAGCAAACTGCAATTGGCGTGTATAATGTTCCTACGAGCTATCCAGCCTATAAAATTTATGTACCATTTACAAAAGTGGGCATCAAATCAAAAATAGAATCGGGAGGTTGGGTGTTCTGCCATGCCGGTACGATGCTATTTGCTTTCAGAACCATCGAAGCTTATCGCTGGCAAAATGCACCACAAACTGGTTTTAATGAGTTGGAATTGCAGGATACCAATGCTAGAAAGGGTTCATGGATATTAGAAACATCGGAAATCACTTCGCAGTATAGTGATTGTACCATTTCTGCCGAATTAAACAAGTTCAAGGATTCTATTTTGGCCAAAACAAAATTTGACACCTTAAATTATTCCACATCTGCTTTTCCAAGATTAAAATACTATTCTTTAAATAATGACACTTTAGACCTTACCTTTTTTCCGCCAACAACAAATTATTCTAACCAAATGAGCATCAATGGAAATGTAGTTTCCATAAGTGATCCATATATCTTCAACAATCCGTTTGTAAAACAAAAAAACAGATCCGATACCATTTTTATTACTAATTTACCAGCATCTGATACTATAATTTGGACTAACAGCTCGTTGTTACTAAATGCAAAAAGGACTGTTTTATCTGCAAAAACCATCAATGATTGTAAGGTCCTGCTCAATTGGTCAGATATTCCATTAGCCAATTCGGGTGATTCTTTCACTGTTGAACAAAGTATCGATGGTAATACTTTTTTAGCGACTAAGAAAGTAAATCGTTTTCCAAACGGTTTTGGAAACCAAGAATATAGCGTGCAATTAAAGCAGCAGCAGCCATGTTGGTATAGGGTGGTGCTCGTTGAAAAAAATGGCAGAAAAACCTATAGTAACGTAGTGGTTGCAAATAGCAATTGTGGCGAGGTAGGTAATTTACGCATTTACCCCAACCCAATAAATCATAGTAAAAATATTACAATAGAATATACATCCAACATTCCGGTCTGCCTCGGAACCTTATGTCTATATGGGAGCAATGGACATATTCTTTCTTCAAAAAAGGTGCATATTAAAAAGGGGTTCAATTCATTCCAACTAGATACAAGCGAAGGCAATGGAAGTCAACTCTATGTACGCATCATGACAAATGATGGACAGATAAACATCTTGAAACCAATAGTAAAAGGAGGTAATTAAAATGATTGATAAAATTGTGTTTTATTGCTGTGTTTTTTATATTTCACTTTCTGTTGCAAATGGGCAAACAGCATCAATCGACTATTCCTCTTTTGTGCAACCACTTGCCGGCACCTCTGCAAGTACCACAAAGTCTGCCTCTAAACACGGCAGTTCCACCGAATTGTTGGCCAACACCATTCCGTCGGTAACACTACCATTTGCCATGACACAATGGACACCCCAAACAAGGCTTGGCGAAGCAAAGTGTATTGCTCCTTACTATTATCATGACAAAGAAATAACAGGCTTCAGAGGCACCCATTGGCTTAGTGGTGGATGTACAAAAGACTATGGAAGCGTTACCTTGATGCCCATTACGGGCAGTCTTTCAACCCATCCGGAAAATTACAAAGCAGCTTATGACCACAAAGACGAAATCGCTTTACCTAACTATTACAGCGTACAACTTAAAAAATATGGACTGAAAGTAGAAATGACCGCCACAAAAAGGGCTGCAATCTTTCAAATAACTGCTGATAGAGACGATAGCCTCTATCTACTAATAGCGCCTAATAGTGATGTTGACCAAGCTTCCATATCGGTAAACCCAAGTACCCATGAAATTACGGGCAATAATCCGGCGCACAGAATCTACCAAGGTTGGGGTAAGCCAGCAGGGTTTAGTGGGTATTTTGTAATTGAAGCAGAATCGAATTTTAAGACTTATGGCGTTTTTAGCAATACTGAAATTTTGCATGAAAAAAGCATTTCCAACAAAAAGGGGCTTGGTGCATACATTGGAAAAAAAAAAAAAAAAGGAGAAGTTGTTAAAATAAGAATTGGCACTTCCTTTAGTAGTGTAGAAGGCGCAAGAAGGAACCTAAAAGCAGAGATAAACACTTGGGATTTTAACAGCATCAAACAACAATCTAACAATGTTTGGAATAAAGCACTTGGGCAAATAGAGGTATCAACCTCGGAAGCCAAGTATAAGCAAATTTTCTATACATCCTTTTATCACGCCCTGCAACATCCACGATTGTACAACGATGTAGATGGAACTTATCCCATTTTGTCAAAAAGCTATCAACTGGGCAAACGTTCAAGAGGCAATTACTACGATGATTTTTCTATGTGGGACATCTATAGGGCGCAGCTTCCGTTATTGGAGCTTTTGCAACCCGATTTTATCAATGACTGTGTAAACTCCTTAATTCTTAAAGCCGAACAAGGGGGATGGCTGCCCAATTTTCCATGTTGGAATAGTTACACAAGTGCCATGGTCGGAGACCACGCTACTGCATTCATCGCTTCGGCTTATATTAATGGCATACGAGGTTATAATGTGGAGAAAGCCTATAAGGTTATGCGAAAAAATGCATTCGAAATTCCTAAACCAAACGAATATGCCGATGGCAAAGGCAGACGTTCTTTAGCCAACTATCTCCAATATGGTTATTACCCAATAGAGGACGAAATCATTGATG
>JAIXOS010000277.1 GCA_027486695.1 Chitinophagaceae bacterium
CTATTTTAAATAGAATTAGGTTGTTAAATAAGCAACAAAAAATATCTCCAATCAATATTTATACAGATTTTTTATTCATTAAAATTCGCTCTGTTGATCTTGTTTCTAAGCAGCCTTTTATACACAATTTAAGAATTGCAACAATAGCTGCGATCTTACTAACTATTGTCCAACCTTGCGGAGCCACAATTAAAGGTATTAATGAATTAGTGGAAGAAAATGCTTAGCATACTCGATAGAAAATAGACTGCTATTGAATGCTTTCTTCTTTTGAAGAACTCCTAATTAAATCCATGTATTGTTTTCTTGTAAGATCGTGTTTAACAATATCATATGCGTATGCCGCTTTATGAACATGCAACATCAAATGAAAAGCAAATTTTGATACATAAGTAGAATCATTTAGCATTTGCCATTTGTGACTCTTTTTTTCGATTACCTTTAGAAGATATTTCCGAAAACACGAATCACAGGTAGCAGCTACGGTATATTTGAGTTGTTTACCGTTATCATCAAATTCAAATATGACATCAACTTTTTGAAAATTACTATCTCTTGTCAACAATTTTACCCTTCTTTGTTCTTCTACAATTATTATATTGCCATTCTTTTTAACGTCATTTTTTTTGGCATTTCTAATCACTTCAGATTTGGTATAGATATGGCAAATAGAACAAGATGTACAAAACAAAACACAAAATAAAATACAAATAACTGATTTCATGCTGAAACAATTTTAATAAAAATATGATAATTGATAAGTTTCGGTGTATTTAGGCGATAATTTGGCAGCGTTTGGTTCAGATGCTGCAAAATGGAATAGTAAATTGGAGCGTTTTGCTGTTGTCAATTTCAAGTCAAATGCTAAATAAAAAATAGTATTTAAAAAATTCATTTTTATTGCTTTTCAAGTACGTATTGATAATTTCCAACACCGTTTTTTTCGGCTGCTATTGTTAGCTTTTTCCCATTAATTGTATATTCGTAACTGCCGCTTAGTATTAAATTCCAATCAAAATTGGCAGTCCAAATGTTTTTGTCGTTAAAACTAATGGTATTGTTGTCAACAGAAAAAGTGCCCGAACCTCCTGCGGGTATTTTATTTGAATTTCCCGAACATGTAAATTGACCATTTTTCAATTCTACAGTTGTTGGCCCTGTCAATGCTGTGTCGTTATATGCAACTGTAAACGTACCGATATACGTGCCATCTAATGGACTAACATCCTTTTTTTCACAGCCCATTAGTAGGGTTGCAGAAATTAGCATACTACATACGATGAATAAATACTTCATAAGCAATTTTATTTTACTATTAATCTATAAGTACTGATTATGCAATCAATAGGTAAAATTACCATTCATTTAAATCAATCGTATGTACGATTGTTGAATCGGTAAAGTTTTTTTTGCAGCACTCAGATTTGTTCCACAAGTACCCTTATATCTAACAATTTCACAAAAAAGCATTTGCTGTGGTATGTGAAGAAATAAAGATAATTAAGCACAATCGAAACGATGCGCAAAGTATAGATTAACGAAAACTGAGTAGCACCCAATTCGTATTGAATCGCTTGCAAGTACTGAAGAAAGAGTATGCAGAAGCATTGAAAGCATTAACCTTATCGCGAAAATATTTGCAGCTACAGCAATAGTACTAGGCCACCCATACACTTTGGGGATACATCCACAACAATTGGTAAAAAAAAGGGCGAAAAAAGTATTCGCCCTTTGGTGGAGTATGTGAATTGCTAAAGGAAACTGTTCGCGAATTCTGTTAACTATTTTTTTGGGGGTCTGCACGTTAGCTGCGCATAACGCCAATGTTTTTGCCATCCCAATCAGGAAATAGGGAGGTTGTTTGTTGTATTTTCAAATGGGAGGCGGCTACTTCGCTAAATACACTCCTAAAATCGGTTGTTACGGCCAAGTCGCGTTTGTCGGCTAAATTTTCTACCGATAAAGGCAACATTTGTCCATGAACCAAACCGCCATTTACATCGTTACCCAAAATAAAGTTGCACGATGCACGACCGTGATCGGTGCCTCTTGTTCCATTTTGTTTAACCGTTCTGCCAAATTCGGTCATGGTCATTAACGTAACGGAATCATGGTATTGTTCCAAATCGGTCCAAAAAGCACTGATAGCAGTTGATAAGTCGGTTACATTGCGAGCAAAAGCACCATTGTCTGTGCCTTGGTTAAAATGGGTATCCCAACCACCACTTTCGGCAAAAGCTACTTCCAAGCCTAAATCACTTTTTATAAGTTGCGCAATTTGTTTCAATGAATTTCCCAAAGGCGAATTCGGATACACCGCTGCATTGGCAGGCTTGTAATTTTTGGTATCCATTTTTTTGAGTGCCTTCATAGCATCAAAACTTTCTTTTCCGGTTTCTTTAAGCAATCCCAACGAAGCCTGATCGTACAAGTCTTCAAAACTTTTGCTCACCATGGAATTGCCGGTAGGGTTGCTACTTTTGGTTTGCAAAGCAAAATCCTGCAAATTGTTGATAGCCAACGCTGGAAAATTACCATACAAGGCTCTAGGCAATGCTGATGTAACGCTCACGGCTGTAAACGGATTGCCCTCGTGGCCCAACAAGCCGGCAGCACGATTTAGCCAACCACTAGCGGTACCTTTGTTGAAGGGCGTGCCGCTTTCCATATAGTCTTGCGCATCAAAATGAGAACGGGTGGTGTTTGGCGAGCCAATGCCATGAACAATAGCCAATCTTTTTTCTCTAAACAAAGGCTCAAAACTTTTCATTGAAGGATGCAGTCCAAAGCGACCGTCTAAGTCGATCAAAGGGGTATATGTAGCAGTAGTTTGTTTGGCAGCAGTCATAAACAAGCCGGGGCGGGCTGCTTTTAAATATTCATCAGTAAAGGGCGTTACAGCCATCAATCCATCCATAGCTCCACGCTGAAAAATACATACCAAAACTTTGTTTTTTTGATATAAGCCGTTTATTTTTTGGCTATTGGCAGCCCTAGCAATAAAGGAAGGCACCCCGCCAAAACCCAAGCCAAACAAGGCCAAACCACCATTTTTTAAAAAGGCTCTTCTTGAAGGTATCATACAGTATTTTTTTAATTTTTTTATTTATTTACGTTGAAATTCGGGTGATCCTACAATTACACCTACCACTTGCGATAACATGGTATAGTTGCCCTTAGCGCTAGTCATGCTTTCGTTATTGATTTTTTTGGCTTTCGGATTTTCTTTTATTTTTTTTCTTTTCCCATCGGCCATGTCATCGGGTGTTATATAATTATCGTCTGCTAAGGGAGTATTCATTTGTGGTGGCGGAGCGGTAGATTGAGCCGCAGCCGTAATTTTTTTGTCCAAATTGGGCAGGTTTAACAACGGGGTTAGTCGCTGAATAGTGAGTGTGAGGTCACGTTCGGGCATTAGCAGTTTGCTGTAAATGCGGAGTGCATCTTCGGCACTTTCGGGTTCGTGGTTGTTGTTAAGTGCAGCTAGGTTGATGTTGATGCCGGGTATTTTTTGGGTTGCAGCAGCCAATCCAAAATTCATTCTATTCAGTAGGGCACCGGTATTGATCCAATATTGCCCTCTATCGGGAAAGCCGGTAGGTGCCTGATAAAAATAAATTTTTTGCCCCATTCGCGATAGCCAATTAAATACTTGATATGGTTGAATAATATCGGCATTTAAAGCCCTGAAAGTACTTATAGCCAATTCGAATGGCGATTTCACTTTTTCTCTGATTGCTTGTTTGTCCCAAAACTCAGGAGCACCCACCATGGTAATCAGTACTTTTTTAATATCGCCTTTTTGTTTTAAAAACGTAGTAGCCATTTTATCTACTAGCGTTTGCGCGGGCGTATCGCATACAAAGCGAGTGGCTATTTTTTTACAAATAAATTGTGCCGTTGCATTATTGGTGGCAAGCATATGGAGTAATTCCATGCCCTCTTCATAGCCATTGCTCAATTGAAAAGTGCGTCCAAGCACTACTTTGCTACCGGTATCGTGCCTATTGGCAGCAAATAAAAAATCGTTTTCTTTTACAAAGCCGCGACGTTTAAATTCCTCTTCTCCCAATCTTTCTAAAATGTGTTTCATGGGTTTTTGGTTTTTACCTTCATTCATAGGGAAGAGGGTCCAACCGGTTAAAATTCTTGCAGCTTCGGTTACATCTTTTTGAGTATATCCGCCATCAACACCTAGTGTGTGCAACTCCATTAGTTCACGGGCATAATTTTCGTTTAAGCCATTATAGGCTTTCAACTTGTTGAGTTGTTGGTTCATTTCTTGCCTTTCCTCTTCGCTGATGCCCATTTCGCTTAATTTTTTTGTTAAAAAAGCTTGGGCATTTTTGTCGTTCATGCGTTTGGTTAGGGTTGTGTTGCTGCCGCTGCTGCTTGCGTTATCTAAGAAGGTAAGCATTGCCGGACTTTTAGCGGTGGCTTCTAACAGCTTTTCGAAGTTGCCCAATGCATTGGGGCGAATAACATCTCTTTCGTAGGCGGGAATAAAGTGCGCACATTCATTTTTAGTCATGGACACATTGAAATGATTGAACCAAAAGTCAGTCATCACTTCCTGCAATTGGTTTTCGGAGTAGGTGCAATGCAAAATTTTGCTGTTAATAAATTGACGAAACAAATCCTGCTGAGGCTTATAGCCTTTTTCGTCCATGTATTTTTTTATAATTTCCTTTTGTTCTTTTTTGTAGTTACCCAAACTATCTCTTTCTACATTCAAAACCCCATCTTTGATGGCCATTCGTTGAATCAAGGCCGGTCGGGGAAACGTAGCAAGCACTTCAGTATTGGTAAGGCTGAGGTCATCGTATTCTTGTAATCTTCTTTGCAATTGTGTATCGGGTAGCGATGCTTCTAACTGCTCTGCAAACCATTTTTCTAAGCCTTTAGCAACTACTGCATCAATTTGGTTTGGCGTAGCACCAAAACTAAACCTATTGAGGAGGTGCGCAGCGGCAGCCCTTTCCGTAAACCCGGCTTTTTTGTACGGAAATTTCTTTGGGGTAGATTGAAAAAAAGAACTAAACCCAATAAAACTAACGAGTAATACAGCAAATATTTTTTTGCTACAAGGTTGGAATTGCATAAGTAAATTGATAAAAGCGTGAGGCAAATATGGCAATGTCGAAAAAATAGACTCGCTGAGAACAAAAAAGTTTAATCCTACAAACACAAAAACTATTTTGATAAGATTACTTTTTTCTTAGATGATTGTGGTAAAACAACGTTACGAAAATGGCTAAATGCCATGAATAAAAAATAGGGGCTTTTATTTTATTTGCATTTCCATTGTACCTTGCAACAATGTTTACAGGAATTGTAGAAACCACCGCCACTGTGGTAGCAATAGAAAAAAGTGGCAGCAATACCCGGTTTACTTTACAAACTGCTATAGCCAACGAATTAAAAGTAGACCAAAGTGTTAGCCACAATGGTGTATGCCTGACTGTAGAAAGTATTCAAGACAATACTTATACAGTTACAGTCATTGAAGAAACGCTAAAGAAAACCAATCTCGGCCTTTGGAAAAAGGAACAAGTGGTTAATGTAGAGCGTTGTATGCCACTTAATGGTCGGCTCGACGGACACATCGTACAAGGGCATGTAGATACTACAGCTGTGTGTACACAAGTAATTACTTTACAAGGCAGCTGGGAATATACGTTTGCGTTTGCGCCTGCTTTTGCTCATTTGGTTATTGAAAAAGGTTCTATAAGTGTTAATGGTACTAGCTTAACTTGTTTTGCGGTTGGTAAGGAAAATTTTACGGTGGCCATTATACCCTATACCTACGAACATACGAGTATTAAATATGTGGAGGCAGGAGATACGGTGAATATTGAATTCGACATCATTGGAAAATACATTGCCCGAATGCAAAGTGTAAAAGCGTAAACCGATGGAGTCAACTACCCCAAAGCCACGTTCCATTAGTGGTAGCAGCCTATTGCTTGGACTTGCTTGCTGCAGTATTTTTTTTGCACTTGTCTATCTAAGCACTTGTAATCATGCTAATACAGACGATTATTATTTGGGATATCACTTGCAAAACAAAGGTTGGTGGGGCTACCAACAACATATTTACTTGCATTGGGGTGGGCGCTATTTTACCAACTTCATGGGGGTAATTTTTGCTGCCGATGGCTTTTTGTATCGCTTTTACTTTGTACACACCATTATGTTGCTTGTTGCAGGTTGGGCCGCTGTATATTATTTGCTAGCAACCATCAACCGTTATTGGTGGTACGGCGTACAGCAGCCTAAACACATTGGGTTAATGAGTGGTGTATTGTTGGCTGGGAGTATAGCCGCACTTCCCGAACCGGCTACTGCTTACTATTGGTTTAGCAGTGCCATTACTTATCAGTTTTCTCTCATATTGCTTGTTTGTTTATTGGCCAATTTAATACGTATTACCCATTCTGCTGTAGCCAAATGGAAACTTGTACACGTTGCTACCTTAGGATTAGTGGTAGCAATCACGGGTACCAACGAAATTGCAGCACTTGCTACCGGCATGTTATTAATGATTGTTTGGATTACACATATGCGCACTTTGCGTATTCAAAATACGTTTGTAGCCATTGTAGCAATTATATATACCATTTGTTTACTATTGCTTTGTACGGCGCCCGGCAATAGGGAGCGACTTACCATTATTAGCGGTAATCATTTAATTGGTGCAATAGGTATTGCGATTATCAGAATAGCATATACTTATTGGTATATTTTGCAAAGTTCCCTCACTTGGGTGCTGTTAGTTGTTGCATTTGTACTTGCCTTGCGTTGGAAAAATAAAATAGTAGTGGCCAACAAAGGAAAATCTGTTATTGCCAACATATTAATTTTGGTATCAATCTTGAGTATCGTTTTGTTTATCATCATGCTGCCTATTCTTTATTTTTCCAACGGTTCATGGCCAGAAAGAGCCACAAACGTGTTGGCAACTATTGGGTTTGCTGCTTTTTTGATGACGGCTTTTTATGCAGGATTGCAATGTAATAATCCCACATTAATCAGTTGTTCAACTTCAACAAGTGTGCTGCGCATTCTAAAAATGTGTCTGATTTTAACGTTGGTTTGCAATTCGTTTAGCAAAGATTTGTTCAAAAGCCTTATTTCGGCTAAAATGTTTAACGTAGTTATGCAGCAGCGGGAGCAAATATTGCACCAACATAAGGGTAAAGAAGTCTGTTTTGTACCTGCTTACGATACTGCTTTTCGAAAGCTATATCCCATTGTTTATGCAAAGCCACAGCGCGCTACAATTGCGCAATTCATTGCCCAAAAACCTACATTGCTATTTGTATACGACGATTTGGCCGATGCAAATGCCGTTTCTTTGTTGCAACAATACTATCAAATAAAAACAATCATTGTGCCTCGTTAACAAGTTTGTTGGCATGCATTGTTCGCTTGTGCAAAGATGAATAAGGAAGCTTTTTTGTTGCAACCTGAAGCTTTATTTATTTTTGAGTACCATTAATACATTACAATTATGCCCATAAGAATGGTAGACGACCCGGAAGATAGGGGCGACAGCGATTACGACGACAGTCAGGAGTCGTATAACAACCATAACAACGCGGGAGGTGGTGGCTTTTTTTGGCAGCTTTTGCCATGGCTGATACAATTGCTTTTTAAACAACCGTTTTTACTGTTGTTAGCGGGTATAGTAGCTGCTATTTGGATGTTTCCAAAAAGTTGTGGCAGCATCCAACAGCCAAGAAATGCTCAAGAACAAGCTTTTGCTACCGGAGGCAATCTTGATCCAAAACAGTATGCCAAAGCCAGTATTTACGAGCCGTTAGACGAAAGTAGCAATCAATTGCCCGAAGCCGTATCGTTGCAAAAGTTTGCACCTACA
>JAIXOS010000103.1 GCA_027486695.1 Chitinophagaceae bacterium
AAATACCCTTTCGTTTTAATAGCATCGTCTTTTATTTCAGGGGTAATTACATCATCAGCTAAGTTTTTGTAGTTAACACTATCATCGCCACCCTCTATGTAAATGGTAAAGTTCTCACTAATAAAGCGATAGAATAATGTACCTAACACAAACTGTTTAAAATCCCAACCATCTACCGAGCCACGAACATCGTTGGCTATTTTCCAAATTTTATTCTGTAATTCTGCTCTTTGTGCTGTACTTGTCATTGTTTAATCTTTTAATTGATCCTGTGGGTGTACCACCCAATATTTTGGCAATTTTAACAAACAATTCAAATCGTAGTGGTAATTAGTTTGATACATAGCCGTTGATCCTGTTATAGCTTTGTCCAAGTAGTTAGGCCAAACAAACTTGTTTAACTTCCTTTTCTTCCAACACTTTTTTAATTCAATTTGGTCGGTTTGAGATGTGTTCGTAAAGATAGATTTAATATTTAAACTATCTCATATTTCAATATAAAAACTATCTCAAACAAATACTAGTGACTACGTTTTAGGAAAAGACGGGTATTGGCTTGAAAATTGGAACAAAAACGTTCTGTGGCATACATACAAAAACAGGCCGTACTGCAAATTGTGTCAGCTTTTTGCTGTTCGTTTGCAATATGACCTGTAGGTTGTTCACCTATCAAAATTCATTTCTCATATTCGGTCATAGGAATTTAATGGTAAAAATAACATTTGATAATAAGAGGTGCGATAAAAGACCACATCTTCTTGAAATTAATACTACACAATCGTATACGACATTTCGCCCCCTTTTTCATCTTTCAACATAACCCCTAATGCCGCCAATTCGTTTCTAATTTTATCGCTTGTAACAAAATCTTTGTTGGCTTTGGCTTGCTTACGAATGTCTATCAACAATTGCAATACGCCTTCTAGCTGATCATTTTGTGTTTGTTCTTGCCGTAAGCCGAGTATTACTTCTATATACAAATGCATTTGTTGCTGCAAATTGACAAAAGTAGCCGAGCTGAAACTTGATTTGGCCAATTGATTGTTCTTTAATCCGTTGATAATTGGTACCAACTCAAACATATTGGCAATAATTTTAGGGGTACTAAAATCATCGTTCATAAATTCGGCAAATTCAGCCAGCAATCCGTTTACTTTGGCATCCAAATCGGCGTCAGATGGGGTATCGGACATACCAACTGTACCCATTTTTTGTACATTTTCGTAGGCTTCCCATAGGCGTTTGAAGGCCTTTTCGGAGGCTTTCAATGCGTCGTTGCCAAAATCGAGCGTACTGCGATAATGACTTTGCAACACAAAAAAGCGGATGGTCATAGGGCTGTACGCTTGTGTAAGCAGCGGATGTGTGCCTGCAAACATTTGCGAAAGCATGATTTGATTGCCATAACTTTTGCCCATTTTTCGCCCGTTGATGGTAATCATGTTGTTGTGTAACCAATATTTTACGGGTGGTGTATGGTTGCAAACAGTGCTTTGGGCTATCTCGCACTCGTGGTGCGGAAACTGTAAGTCCATTCCTCCTCCGTGTATATCAAATTGCTTACCCAAATATTTGGTGGCCATGGCCGAACATTCAATATGCCAACCCGGAAATCCTTCGCCCCAAGGACTTTGCCAACGCATGATGTGCTCCGGCGGTGCTTTTTTCCACAAAGCAAAGTCGCTCTTGTTTCGTTTTTCGTCCTGATTGCTCAAATCGCGGGTGGTATCTAACTGCTCGTATAAATTGCGGCCACTTAAAATACCGTAAGGCAAATCTTGCTTGCTAAAATGATGGTTGTATTTGTTTACATCAAAATATACCGACCCATTTATTTCGTAGGCATAACCATCGGCTATAATTTGCTGAATCATCACTATTTGTTCTATAATATGGCCGGTAGCAGTGGGCTCAATACTTGGTGGCAGGTTGTTAAACTGTGCCATTGCCCAATGAAATAGGTTGGTATACTTTTGCACCAATTCCATAGGCTCTAGTTTTTCCAACACGGCCTTACTGCTAATTTTATCTTCGGCTTCTCTGCCTTCTTCTTCAAAATGACCGGCATCGGTTATGTTGCGTACATAGCGCACTTTGTAACCCAAATGCTGCAAGTAACGATATACCACATCGAACGTAATATATGGACGAGCATGACCTAAATGACTCTCGCCACTTACGGTGGGACCGCAAACGTACATGCCCACATGCCCGGGTGTAATAGGCGTAAAAACTTCTTTGCTTCTTGATAGGGAATTATAAACTTTGAGCGACATGCGACAGATTTGGTGAATTTTGTAAACAATAATTGCAACCCTTTAAAAGTAGCGGGCTTACAATACCTGCAACAAGCAGTTAAGCGTTCAACAACAGCAACAGGCGGTATTAGGTATATGCAATATATTCATGCGATAGGTATGGTTGCGAAGATAGCGAAAAGCAAGTTTTACGGTGTAGTTAACCTTACCGGCATTTGGAAAATACTACCTATCGATAGGCTAATACCCTAGCCGGAACCTCAAAAACTGTAACAAAATGCCCTCAAGCATCATGTATTCAACCTCTTTACTTGTATATTCTACAACAACCCTCTAACCTATTTATTTTGTATCCTCTGCATCAAACCGATCTACTTTTTGTATGCCCGGAACGGCTTTTAACTTATCTACCAATTCTTCCAACTCATCTTTATCATGTACAAACACTTTCATTGTTCCGTTGAACAAACCATCGCCACTTTCGATAGAAATAGCCGAAATATTGATGCGCAATTGATCGCTAATGATATTGGTAATTTTACTCATAATACCTACATCATCTATACCCACTAAACGCAAGCCGGTAAGAAACGATATTTCTTTATTTTTTGCCCACTTGGTTTTTACTACTCGGTGACCATAATTGGCCATGATTTGCGTAGCATTGGGACAATTGGTACGATGAATAATTAAACCCTTACCGGTACTTACAAAACCAAATACCGAGTCGCCGGGTATGGGATTGCAGCATTTGGCCAAGGAATACATAATTTTATCGCTGCTTTCGCCAAAAATGATGAGTTCGCTATCTTTTTTTGATTATATTTTGGGCTGTTCTACCGGTATATCGGGTATAATGACTTTGTGTTTGGGATATTCTATTTTATAGAAAAAAAAAAAAAAGTCTTTCAATTCTTTTAAATCGTTTTTCTTGGTGGCTATTTCAAAAAACAAATCTAATGGAGAGGGCACTTTGTAAAAAGTAACCAATTCGTCTATATTGTGTTGGTTGTAGCCGGCACCCAATGCTTCGAGCTTGCGCTGCAACATGTATTTGCCATCTTCGGCAATCGTGCGTTTTTCGTCGCGCAGGGCTTCTTTTATTTTGTTTTTGGCCTTGGCCGTTACTACATACGCTAGCCAATCGTCGTTAGGCTTTTGCTTGTTACTAGTAATGATTTCTACTTGATCGCCACTACGCAGTTTGTGGCTGATAGGCACCAATTTGTGGTGTACTTTAGCACCAATACACTTGCTACCTACGGCACTGTGGATTGCAAAAGCAAAATCGAGGGCCGAACTGCCTTTCGGCAACATTCTTACTTCCCCTTTTGGCGTGTATACATAAATTTCCTCTGCCAAAAAGGAAGTTTTAAAATCCTGTAAAAAGTTAACACTGTCGGTATCTTCTTGCGACAATACTTCTCGTATTTGACCAAACCATTTATCAAATCGATCTTCCTCGCTGCTACCTTCCTTGTATTTATAGTGCGCTGCCAATCCTTTTTCGGCAATTTCGTTCATCCGTTTGGTGCGTATTTGTACTTCTACCCATTTACCCTGCGGACCCATAACCGTGGTGTGCAACGCTTCGTAGCCATTGCTTTTGGGATTACTCAGCCAATCGCGCAATCTTTCGGGGCTTGGGTTATACGCATCTGTAATGATGGAGTACACTTTCCAGCAATCGGCTTTTTCTTTATTTTATTCCAAATACTATGGATGCTTTTTGGGCGGCCATAAATTTCAAAGTTCAGGTTAGAGGCTTCTAGTTTTTCACGAATGGGTCTGATAAATTCGTTGATGTATCGGGTGCGCTCCCTTTTGGTTTCGGCTAGTTTTTTGGCAATGTCTTTGTAGGCTTCGCTCTCCAAATACTTCATGGAGAGGTCTTCCAATTCAGTTTTAATGGTATACAAGCCCATTCTATGGGCCAAAGGTGCATACACCCAAACTGTTTCAGACGAGATTTTCAATTGCTTTTCGCGCTTCATGCTGTCCATGGTGCGCATATTGTGCAATCGATCGGCCAATTTTATCAAAATAACCCGAGGATCATCGGTAAGGGTTAGCAATATTTTTTTAAAATTTTCGGCTTGCTGACTTGTGTTGTTGCTAATGGTATGCGAAATTTTGGTGAGGCCGTCCACTATTTTGGTTATTTCGCTACCAAATTCCCGTTCTACATCTTCTAATGTAACGTCGGTGTCTTCCACAGTATCGTGTAAAAGCGCGCAAATAGTGCTTCGCACACCTAGGCCTATTTCTTCTACACAAATCATGGCCACGGCTAACGGATGCAAAATATAGGGCTCCCCACTTTTTCGGCGCATGGTTTTGTGGGCTTCAACTGCAATTTCAAACGCCCTGCGTACAAGCTCTTTATCGCCTTTTTTCAGTTTAGGACGCAAACTGCGCAACAAAGCACGGTATTGCCTTAGTATTTCCCTTTTTTCTTGTTCGGGCGTAAGGGTGTATCTATTGTTGGCAGGCTCCAAAATTGTTTGCTGTGTATCGCTCATAGAATTACGAATATACAGCATGAATTGAAAAAAAATGTGCTTAGCCTCTTTATTTTACGCTACGATTTTTTCCTTGCAAACAACCACTGATCCGAGGAAATTATTTAATAAAAATAGCATACACATAAAAAACAAAATCACTACATTGGGTAGATTTTATTCCAAAACCAACGCTCAACAAAAAAAGTGGTGGGCTTTGGAATGTTTGAATGAACCTATTGGTGGCGGCTTATCGGCGATAAATGACAATCAAATGACACTGAAATGACGCTCGTCAGGTTTTTAAGCAAACTTGTGCTGCTACTTTTGCGTAACTATTCAGAAATAGACCTTCATGATGAATCAGCCGCGCTTAGATATACATAATTTTTTTATTGTTGGCATCAACTACAAAAAAACCGATGCTGCCGTTCGCGGTCAATTTGCCATCGGCAATGCCCAATACCAAAATGTGTTGCAGCAGGCAAATCAATCGGGATTAAAAGAGCTATTCATCATTTCCACTTGCAACCGTACCGAAATATATGGTGTGGCACGCAATGCTTACGAACTTATGAGCCTGCTTTGCTCGCAAACAGAAGGAACGCTCACTACCTTTCAACAGTTGGCCTATATTAAAAACGGCGTTGAAGCAGTAAATCATTTGTTTTCGGTTGCCGCCGGACTTGATTCGCAAATTTTGGGCGACTACGAAATTGTTGGGCAGATGAAGCAAGCCATCAAATTTGCCAAAGACAAAGGTTTTGTTGGCACTTTATTGGAACGACTCACCAATGGAGCTTTACAAAGTTCAAAAGCTATTAAAACCAATACCGAACTCAGCGGCGGTACCGTATCGGTTTCGTTTGCTGCCATTCAATACCTGCGCGATAGGGTATCAGATATTCAAAACAAACAAATACTGTTGGTAGGAATTGGCAAAATTGGACGCAATACCTGCAAAAATTTAGTAGACTACTTAAATACCACACAAATAACCCTGATTAACCGAACACCCGATAAAGCCGTTGAATTGGCTAATCAGTTTGGTATACAAACAGCGCCGTATCATACACTTGATACGCACTTGCAACAAGCCGACATTGTACTTGTTGCTACCAATGCACCCACACCTATTATTAGTAAGAAAGAACTTATTGGTAGCAATCCGAAAATATTAATCGACTTATCTATTCCAAACAATATTGAAGCGGCTTGCGCCGAACTGTCCCACATTACACTCATTAATGTAGATGAGTTGAGTAAACTAAAAGACGAAACGCTACAGAAAAGAGAAGCAGAAGTACCCAAAGCCAAAGCATATATTGCCCAATATATTGCCGAGTTTAACGAATGGTACGAAATGCGCCGCCACGTACCGGTACTAAAAGCCGTAAAGCAAAAGCTGATAGACATGCACCAATGTAATATGTATATCAGTTGCCAAACAGCCTATACCCAAACCGACACCCACAATGTCATTCCGTTTAACGACACCGTAAATACCCAAGCCATTCAAAAAGTCATTAATTCAATGGCCGTAAAATTGCGCAACAACAATACCAAAGGGTGTCATTATATTGAAGCAATCAACGATTATATTGCTACAGCATCTAATGCATAGCTTTGCATCTTCTGTTTTTAACAGCCCATTTGTGATCCATAACTTGTTTGAGTAAATTTGTAGTTAAATTAATGAAACGAACATTAACAATAGGTACGCGCGAAAGTCAACTAGCCGTTTGGCAAGCCGAATTGGTACAGCAATTATTGCTGCAACATGGCTATGCCAGCGAATTGGTGTATATCAAAAGCGACGGAGATATTGATTTAATTACCCCATTGTATGCGCTTGGCGTGCAGGGTGTGTTTACCAAAACCTTGGATGCCGCACTACTCAGCAATAGAATAGATATTGCGGTACACAGTATGAAAGATGTACCTACCCAACTTGCACAAGGCATTGTACAATCTGCCGTGTTGCCGAGGGCTTCGTACAAAGATATTTTTGTATACAATAAGCCTGAAGCGCTTCAAGATTGGTTATTGAACGATGCTACCCATGCACAACCAATTACCACTTCTGAAGGCATTATTGGCACAAGTAGCATTCGTAGAAAGGCACAGTGGCTACACCGATATCCACATCATCAAATTGAAAATTTGCGAGGCAATGTCAATACGCGCCTGCAAAAAGTAGCGCAAAGCCATTGGCACGGAGCCATTTTTGCTGCTGCAGGATTGGAGCGAATAGGGCTAAGGCCTAGCCATTCAGTGGAATTGCCTTGGATGCTGCCCGCACCCGCCCAAGGTGCTATTATGATTGCTTGTTTGGCTACTAATACTTTTGCACAAGAAGCTACATCACTGCTCAACCACACCGAAACAGCTTTATGTACCAAAATTGAACGCGACTTCCTACATACTTTAATGGGCGGATGCTCTACTCCAATAAGTGCATTAGCAGAAATCAACGAACAAACGGTTACCTTCAAGGGCAATATTTTTACCCTGAATGGAAGCAAAGTGGTAGAAACTAGCCTTACTTGCGATGTTCACCAAGCAAACGACCTTGGCAGTAAAGCCGCCAACAATTTATTACTAAAAGGAGCTAAAGAAATAGTTGAATCCATACGTTATGCGCAATAACCCATCCATTGAAATACTCAGTACCCGCCCGCTGCGCGACGATATAGTGCACAAAGCTGCACTTAAACAAGTTGCCATTGATACGGCATCGTTTATAGCTACACAGCCGGTAGATAATGAAACTCTACGAACTCAAATAAATGACATTGCAACAAGTAGCAATGTAGTAGCCATATTTACCAGCATGAATGCGGTAGAGTCGGTTATCCAAAAACTAAGCGCCCCACCTACATGGAAACTATTTACCATGGGTGGTATTACCAAAGAGTTAACCATTCAATTTTTTGGTGAAACCAACTTTTTGGCTTCTGCCAAAAATGCAACAGCACTAGCAGAAAAGATAGTCCACCACGGCGGCATAAACAAAGTGGTTTATTTTTGTGGCGATCAACGCTTGGACGAATTGCCCGAAACCCTGAAAGCCAATGGCATTGCGGTAGAAGAAATAGTGGTGTACGAAACCATTCAAACACCTGTAGATATTCAAAAAAACTACACCGGAATCGTGTTTTTTAGTCCTAGTGCCGTACACAGTTTTTTCTCCCTCAATACCATTCCTACCAACACCATCTTGTTTTCCATAGGCAAAACGACCACTGCTTGTATCAAAACCTATGTTAGCAACGAAGTGGTGACGAGCGAATGGCCTGGAAAAGAACAAATGATAGATCAGGTAATTGCCTATTACACGGCCGTAAACCATGCCTAAACCACCGCATGCTATCCGCAGTTTACGGGTAGTGGCATTTTAATACCTCAACCACATGCTACAAAACGACTTACTACTACGAACATTGAAGGGAGAAACTACCGAACGCACTCCTGTTTGGATGATGCGCCAAGCCGGCAGATACTTACCCGAATATATAGTTCTGAGAAAAAAATATGGCTTTTTTGAACGTTGCCAAACGCCCGAGCTAGCCTGCGAAATTACCCTTCAACCTGTGAATATTGTTGGTGTAGATGCCGCAATTTTATTTTCAGATATATTGGTAGTACCACAAGCAATGGGATTAGAAGTGGAGCTGATAGAAAGTAAAGGACCCAATTTACCTAACCCCATCAAAACAGTCAGTGATCTAATTCGTGTACGCGTACCGGATGTAAACGAAACCTTAGGCTATGTTTTTGATGCCATCAAACTCATTAAACAAGAACTTAATGGTCGAGTGCCTTTAATTGGCTTTGCGGGTGCCCCGTGGACCATTTTATGCTACATGGTGCAAGGAAAAGGCTCTAAAACATTTGACGAGGCCAAAGCTTTTTGCTACATGCAACCCCAATTGGCACACCAACTGTTGCAAATGATAACCGATACCACTATTGCCTATTTAAAGGGGCAAGTAGCTGCCGGTGCCGATACCATTCAAATTTTTGATAGTTGGGGCGGACTGTTAAGCCCCGATGATTTTGAAGATATTTCGCTGCAATACATTCGGCAAATTGTTAACGCCTTAAAAGACGAGGTGCCCACTATCATATTTGCCAAAGGCGCTTGGCATAGTTTAGAAGCTATGGCCGCTACCGGAGCTGCCGGCCTAGGTATTGATTGGTGTATACATCCACAAATGGCACGCAAATTTGCTGGCAACAACGTAACGTTGCAAGGCAATTTCGACCCTGCCAAATTGCTATCCCCTATTCCTGTTATTAAGAAAGAAGTAAAAAATATGCTACAAGCATTTGGTCCGGGTAGGCATGTAGCCAACTTAGGTCATGGCATTTTGCCCAACGTACCGGTGGATCACGCTAAGGCTTTTGTTGATACTGTAAAAGAAGAAAGCACCAAACTGTATGCACAACAGTAAGTAGCTAAAGTTGGTGGTGGTTACTTGCTGCGCAAACAACCGAACGTACAAGGGAGTGACACAACGAAGATGCCCTATATTACCACTGCCGGTAACACCCAAAAAAAATTGGACAAAAAACATGCAGATAAAAGAAAACTGGATTGCTTTTGTACATCAATTGCAAAATGATATTTGTAGCGCATTGGAGCTGGCAGATGGAAAAGCCACATTTGTAGAAGATGTTTGGGAACGTGCAGAAGGCGGTGGCGGCAAAACCCGTGTTATTGCCAATGGAAATGTATTTGAAAAAGGGGGCGTGAATACCTCAGTAGTATTTGGCGAAGTAACCGATTTGATGCGCACCCAACTTTCTATTGATGGACATAGTTGGTTTGCCTGCGGATTAAGTTTGGTGATTCACCCATTAAATCCGTTTGTGCCCACCGTACACTGCAATTACCGAATGTTTGAACTGTACAACGAACAAGGCGACGTTTTAGACCGTTGGTTTGGCGGTGGAACCGATTTAACGCCCTATTATTTATTCACCGAAGATGCAATTCACTTTCATCAAACGTACAAAACTACTTGCGATGCCTTTGATAGCACCTTTTATCCGCAGTTTAAATTAACATGCGATAACTATTTTGTAAACAAACATCGCAACAACGAGCGCAGAGGTATAGGCGGCATTTTTTATGATTATCAAAAACCGACTCACGATAAACCGGTTGCATTTTGGATGGAGTTTGCCAAAGCATGCGGTTATGCATTTATAGATTCGTACGTACCATTGGTACAAAAACGTAAGCAAACCGCCTTTACTGCACAGCACAAACATTGGCAGGAAATTAGAAGAGGTCGCTATACCGAATTTAATTTGGTGCACGACCGAGGCACTATTTTTGGCCTTAAAACCAATGGTCGAATAGAAAGTATTTTAATGAGTCTGCCGCCTACGGTGCGCTTTGAATACAATCACCAACCGTTACCCCAATCGCCCGAAGCAGCTTTACTGGATGCTTGTTTAAACCCTCGCAATTGGCTAGATTACCAAGAAATGAGTGAAGCTGATTGGGCGAAAAAAGCCAACAGTTGTTAAGCCACTATCCAATCTACAAACCGACATTTAATTATTTTTTCTATGTATTTACAACGTCGCAACCGTATTTTACGCCGCAGTGCCGCAATTAGAGCTTTGGTAGCCGAAACCAATTTATTGCCTTCCGATTTGATAGCCCCACTATTTATTGACGAAGGAAAAGATATCCGTTTTCAAATTCCCTCTATGCCTGGCTATTATCGGTATTCGCTCGACAATACCCTTGTAGAAGTGAAAGCATTGTGGAATATGGGCATTAGGTGTGTATTGCTTTTTGTAAAAGCTGCCGATGCAACCAAAGACAATACCGGAAAAGAAGCATGGAATCCTAACGGGCTTATGCAAACAGCCATCAAAGCCATTAAAAATACAGTACCCGAAATGGTGGTAATGACCGATGTAGCATTGGATCCTTATTCTATTTACGGACACGATGGCATTGTAAAAGATGGAGAAATTGTTAACGACGAAACTGTTGAAGCACTTGTGCAAATGAGTATCAGCCATGCAAAAGCCGGCGCCGACTTTGTAGCCCCTAGTGACATGATGGATGGACGCGTTGGTGCTATCCGCAGTGCACTTGAACAAAATGGCTACAGTCAAACAGGCATTATGAGTTATAGTGCCAAATATGCATCGTGCTTTTATGGCCCTTTTAGGGATGCGTTGGACAGTGCACCGGGTTTTGGCGATAAAAAAACATACCAAATGGACTTTGCCAACCGCACAGAAGCCATTAAGGAAACGTTGATGGATGTAGAAGAAGGTGCCGATATTGTGATGGTAAAGCCGGCAATGGCGTATTTGGATATAATAAGAGAAATTAAAAATTCGGTTAACGTACCTGTTAGTGCCTACCACGTTAGTGGCGAATATGCGATGATAAAAGCTGCTGCACAAATGGGATGGTTGAACGAAGACAAGGCAATCTTGGAAAGTATCACCTCTATCAAAAGAGCCGGAGCAGATTTAATTGCTACTTATTTTGCCAAAGATGTGGTACGCCTATTGGGATAAGAGATAGGCGGGTTTTGTAAGGCACTCAGCTATACATGGCAGGATACATGATTTTAGATGGTTATTTTGTTGATAGTAACGGCTAAATTTGTTTCAATTAACCCTAAAATTTACCCAACAACAAAGAAGCGGCAGCCAAATTATTGACTGCCGCTCTTTTATTATACATTTATTGATATTGTATTAACCTCTAGCCTTTCTGAGTTTAACGAACAATTTGTATTCTGTTATAAACAAATATAACCAAAATGCTGCTATCACAGGAAATGCAATAAAACTCATCATGTTATAGGCAAAAGCTTCTTCAAATTGAAAGTGAATAAAATGCATACAAGCTCTTGTCATTCCACATGCCAAACATTCAATACCGAACAACCATTTAGATACACAAATGGAGGCTCCATTATCAAAGTAGTTTGGGGGCAAGGCAATAAAAATCATAGGTACAATTAATCTAAAAGTCAACTTACATGATACAATTGGCAGCTGGTATTTAGATATAAAAGACTGTAAGTACTGCCTACAAAGTTTTACCGTACGCACCATCTTTAGGAGTTAAATCACCGGTGATTATTCTAATAAAGTCAATTAAACTCCAGATACCACAACCACCTAAAGTTAGCAATTGTACCACACCTTGCCATGTATAGCCCAAATAAAAGCGGTGAATACCCAATCCACCTACAAAGAAGGCCAACAACAATGCTATCAACTGTGATTTACCATCACCGCCAGCATTAGCTTTCATTGATTTGCTAACAATTTTTTTACCAAATAACTTTAAGGCAATCTTTTCTTTCAAAGTTAATTTTTCACCCTTCAAGGTTGTGGCTACATCCATCAATTCCTTGTTAGTGAACTTACCATCAGCGGCATAAGTGTTAAACTTTTGACTAGCCGCTTCCACTGCAGATGGCACAAGTGGTGTAGGATTGCTGTTAGATGTTGGCACAGCTGAACAAAGTGTAATGAGCAACACAAATGCAGCCATTACAAAAGAAAAGTTTTTCTTCATAAATATTTTTTAACTTTTACCTACTCTAAAAAATGGCTTTTCGGTTTCCGCCAATAATATTCAATTACCATTTTGATAGAATATTATTTGTCGAAAATATGACAACCGATTTTAAAAACAAAAAAATTATTAAGAAAATTATAACTTATTTGTAGAAATCATAACGCCTTTTTTAACTAACTCAATCCCATAGCTTATAGACAAATAAATACCAACCCACTCAGAAAAACCAGCTACATCAATAGCACTTATTTTACCTTTGGCGCATGCAAGTTGACTTTATTATTGTAGGACAAGGTTTGTGTGGTACCTTTCTTAGCCATCAGCTGTTGCAAGCCGGAAAAAGGGTGTATGTAATTGATACCAACAAACCTTTTTCTGCTTCAAAAGTAGCAAGTGGTGTTATTAACCCCGTTACAGGCCGACGAATTGTACGCACTTGGCTAATTGAAACCTTAATGCCTTTTGCGGTAGAAGCCTATACGCAATTGGGTAACCTGCTGCAAGCCAATTTTATTAAGCCTGCACCTATCATCGACTTCCATACGACCGCTCAAATGCACTTGGCTTTTGCTGATCGATTGCCGCACGAAACAACGTATTTGCACCAATTGCCCAACGAACAACCTTGGAAAGACGTTTGTAACTATCATTTTGGTGCGGGCATGATTACCCCAAGTTGGTTGGTAGATTTACAGTTGCTGTTGCCGCTTTGGCGTCAGCATTTACAGCTATTGTCTTGTATAGACGATATGCATTTTGATCAAACGCTTCTGCGAGTCAGCGATTTTCGAGTACAATATAAAAATGTTACCGCCAAGGCAATTATTTTTTGCGATGGCGTGCAAGGCAGCAGCAATCCTTTTTTTCAACAATTACCTTTTGCGCTGAATAAAGGAGAAGCACTCATAATTCATGCACCAAAGTTACCGGCTACGCATATTTTAAAACATGGTTTAAGTATTGTTCCATGGATAGGAGAAAACATGTTTTGGGTAGGCAGTACGTACGAATGGACTTATGCCGATGCGCTACCTACTGCCGCTTTCAAACAAAAAACCGAAACAGCCCTACGTCAATTTTTACAACACCCCTTTACAATCGTAGAACATTTGGCGGCAGAACGTCCGGCAACAATAGAACGCCGTCCATTTGTAGGCTTGCATCCACTTTATCAAAATGTGGCTATCTTAAATGGCATGGGCACCAAAGGATGTACACTTGCTCCATATTTTGCACACCAACTAGCCCAACACCTTGTGCACCATGCCCCAATTGACCCACATGCGAACGTACAGCGATTTTCAAAAATTTTAAGTAAATAAAACCATTGCTTCTATGAACCCAGCTACTAATCATCCTCCCAAAAACAACATTTACACCATTCCATTAGCCTACAGAAAGATGGAAAATTTACACATTGTTTTTTGGCTGTTTAAAGATGTGGCCTGGTGCATGGAGTGGCGACCGTTAGGTATAATGATGATTGTACCTACCTTATTGATATCCGTAATGATAACTTGGCGAACTAGAAACATTGCATCTGAACTGAGTCATAATGCGGCCATTAGTATTTGGATTCTTGCCAATAGCTACTGGATGGTTAGTGAATTCTTAGGCTTTGATACACACCCTTTAATTGGCATATATACGTATAAACATCTTGCTATTATACCATTTGGCCTGGGCATTTTTATTTTAGCTGTGTACTATTTGTACCTTTTACCAAAAGAAACAAAAGACAAGATGTAAGCCAATTTTTCAACGGAAAACGAATTGTGTTAATCTTCCCAAACAGTTAAGCCTTCGCTACAATTGGAGCAAATGTCTATATTTTTTCTGCTATGCATCAATTCTTTTCTAAATTGCTGATAGTTTTCGTTATGCCACGTTTCTTTAAAACTTTGCATTTTTAAATTACCTAGTTGGTGACTTGCATCTTTATCAAAACAACAAGGCACAACTAGTCCATCCCAAGTAATAACGTTTGCGTGCCAAAGCTTCCAACAATGATTTTTAAGGCCGCTTTTTACTTGTCGCTGCCCTTTTTTATCTAATTTATATCGGCTATACTTATCTATGGTAGGAATCAGTTGGTGGGGGTCGTTTTCATAATCGTACACTTGGGCTGTTTTAAACCGTACTTGATCTACCCCTACTTCGGCTCCTAACTGTTTAATAGCTTCTATTTGATGTTCATTGGGCTTTACTACCAAAAACTGAAAAAAGACAAAAGGCGTGGTGCTATTCAATGCTTTTTTCCATTTCACAATATTTTTAGCGCCTTCAATTACTTTGTCTATTTTACCGCCAACCCTGTATTGTTGGTACACATCTTGCGTAGTACCATCAATAGAAATAATCAATCGGTCCAAACCACTTTCAACGGTTTTTTTGGCGCGTTCATCTGTTAAATAATGCGCATTGGTAGAGGTAGCCGTATAAATACCTTTTTTACTAGCATACTGAACCATATCTAAAAAATCAGGATTTAAATAGGGTTCTCCTTGAAAATAAAAAATGAGGTAGAGAATTTCTTTATGTATTTCGTCGATTGTTTGCTTAAAAAAACCTTGTTCCAACATGCCCGTAGGCCTTGTAAAAGCCCGCAAACCGCTTGGACATTCGGGGCAACGTAGATTACAACTTGTAGTGGGCTCAAAAGAAATGGAAAT
Source organism: Chitinophagaceae bacterium (assembly GCA_027486695.1). GTDB lineage: Bacteria > Bacteroidota > Bacteroidia > Chitinophagales > Chitinophagaceae > Parasediminibacterium. The sequence goes on from JAIXOS010000103.1 coordinate 15,008, forward strand.
TGGATATCCCCACTGAATGGGCGACCGCAAAATTTTACTTAATTGATAGCTGCTTACCACCTTCAAAGCATTCCAAGTACGCTTAACGGTGAGTTTGCGAAATAAATTTACGGTATCATTCCAATTAAAGTAGGGCATATAGTTGCGTAAAAATACGTGTCAATCAGTAATTACCCTACAAAAACAGTAAGTAGTTTCTATTATCGAAAAAAGGATTTACAACAATACATCTTCTTCTTCTCCAACAAAGGCATCATACCCATGATTTTTTTTGGTAGCCTTAAACTCAATAATTCGGTATGTGGCTAATTGATGTTGTTTAAAAGGGTCGTGCTCAATTATTTCGGCCACGGCTTGTTTGCTATCGGCCTTGGCAAAAATCAATCCTCCATCCCTAGGTTCTTTTCTGCCCGATGCAATAAAATGACCACTATGGTAGTATTTTTCCAAAAAGGCAATGTGCGGTGCCATATGGGCATCTATTTGCGCTACCGGCACTGTATAAGTAAGTTCAATAATAAACATAAATACAATTTAGTAATCAAAAATACAATAAGCAACAATGGCAATTGCTGATATTCATCAATGCTGTATACAATTGTTAAATCCTACGCCTTTTTCCTTTTTTAACACTTACTTTTTGTTGTTGGTCGCTCAATTTTTCGGTTAATTATTTCCTCAAAACAACCATATAAAACACTTAATCAAGTGTTTATAACAATCGCTATCCATACCTGTGGTGGTATAGCCCTTTTTTCCGGACACCCGCTGTATTAGTTGTACCACAATTGGGGTGTTTGGAACAAGGATAGATAATTTTTTACTAGTATCTTCGCCAAAATGCACTGAGGATTATGATAGCAATAGATAATAAATTGATTAGCAGTTCAGTAATTGAAGAACAATTTGTTTGCGATTTGCAACATTGCGAAGGGGGGTGTTGTGAGGATGGAGATGCAGGTGCCCCTATTGAAGTATGGGAAAAACACGAGATAGATAGGTACTTAGAGGTAGTAAAGCCCTACATGACAGTAGAAGGCATAGCAGAAATTGAACGCCAAGGCAACTATGTGTACGACGAAGAATTTGGTTGGGTAACGCCTACCATCAATGGCGGAATTTGCGCATATGGCTATCGAGATAACAACAATATTATTAAATGCAGTTTTGAACAGGCCTATAATGATAACAAAATTGGCTGGAAAAAACCGGTTAGCTGCCACTTATTTCCCATTAGAATAGACCAAAGCAAGCGCAATTCAAAAATGGAATTTGTCAACTACGAGCCCCGGCCAGATTTGTGCAGTGCAGCATGTAGTTTGGGGAAAAAATTAAAAATTCCCGCATATAAATTTTTAAAAGAAGCCATTATTCGCAAATATGGCGCAGACTTTTACGACACCTTGGATGCCGTAGCCCAAAAAATTCAAGCAGATAAAGATAGTCCAAATCAATAATACCAATACCCAAAGTAATGAGTAAAAACGCCGCTACATTTATTGCCAAAAGCACTATTAAAGCTGCCGATTTGGAGCATCGACGCAAAATCAACTTCAATATTGGCAAGTACAATGCAGCCGTGCCTAAAGGTAAACTTCAGTTTACCGATATGCAATTGGTACGCGAAAAAGCGAAAAATGTAAAATGGAGAGCTATTGAAAACCTTGATGCCTATTTAGAACTTTTTGAACGCAAAATAACCCAAAATGGTGCTCAAGTTATTTGGGCCGAAACGTCAGACGATGCCCTGCAAAGCATTGCAGAAATTTGCGAAGCTACTAACTGTAAAACGGTAGTGAAAAGCAAAAGCATGGTGACCGAAGAAATTCATTTAAATGCTTTTTTAGAAACAAAAGGTATTGAAAGTATAGAAACCGACTTAGGTGAGTACATTCAACAACTTGATGGAGAGCCTCCGTACCACATCATTACGCCGGCAATGCATAAGAATAAAGACGATGTAGCCAAACTATTTCATAACAAACTAGGCACCCCTCGCAACCTAACACCCGAACAATTAACCCTTGTTGCAAGAAATAATTTGCGACAAAAATATATTCAGGCAGAGGTGGGCATTACAGGTGCCAATTTTATTTTGGCCGATATAGGCGGCATTGCCATTACCGAAAACGAAGGCAATGCCCGACTGAGTTGTGCCTTCCCTAAAACGCATATTGTAATTGTGGGTATTGAAAAAGTATTGCCCTCGGTAAATGATTTAGCACTTTTCTGGCCTTTGTTGAGTACATATGGTACTGGTCAAAAAGTTACCGTATACAACTCAGTGGTTACAGGACCACGTAAACCAACCGAAAAAGATGGTCCTGATAAAATGTATGTTATTTTATTGGATAATGGTCGTACCAATTTGCTACAAGATACCAAAGCGCGCGAAGCTTTGTACTGCATTAGGTGTGGAGCTTGCTTAAATGCTTGCCCTATTTACAAAAACATTGGTGGCCATAGCTACAATACTACCTATAGCGGTCCAATTGGTAAAGTAATTACCCCACACTTGAAAGGTATACCACAATACAAACATTTAAGCAATGCATCTAGCTTATGTGGCAGTTGCACCGAAGTATGCCCTGTGCGCATCAATTTGCACGAGTTGCTGCTTGAAAACCGACACACGACCGTAGTAAACGGACATAGTAGTGTTAGCGAACGTATGGCATGGGCACTTTGGAAACAAGCTACCTTAAACCGCTCTATCTTAAATGCGGGCAATGGCAAGATAAAAAGCTTGGTTATCAACACCGTTTTTAAAAAATGGGCTACCCATCGTACTAAATTGCAGTTTCCTACAAAATCCTTTAACGAACAGTGGCGAGAAAAAGAAATGGCCAAAATAAAACAACGTAACCAATAATCAACTCATTTAATATATTTTAACCAATTTTTACATGCTGTTGATATACAGTGGCCATATTAGCACTAGACTACAATATATAGCTTCTGTAATGATGCCTACAATTGGCATAACGGATTGGCAAATAACAACAAACAAGGACGATTACTTAACTCACGAAGGCGCCAAAATCAATTATTCGCATACAAGAACCGCTACTAATGAATGTTGGATTATTCCACACACAATTTTATTCGAAAATTGTATTGCTCCTCAATCCATTATTGTTAATCAATGGAATCAAATGCCGGTATTTTTTGAAAGTACCGGGTCAGACTCCTCCTTGCCATTTGACATATTTGCAGCGGCATTTTACTTAATTAGCCGATACGAAGAGTACTTACCTCACGAAAAAGATACGTATGGTCGCTATTGCCATACACAAAGTCATGCTTACAAACATCAGTTTTTACATTTGCCAATTGTAAACATTTGGCTACAGCAACTAAAGCAACATTTACTGCAATTGTTTGGTCAGCAAGTAATGCAACCAACACATTTTTCATACATTCCTACTTACGATATTGATATTGCCTATCAATATCAGCACCAACCGATTGGCAAAAACATTGGGCGTTTTTTACGTGATTTTGCTCTTGGAAATTTAGATGCGGTAACCGAACAAGCGAAGGTTTTTTCCAACATATCGGCCGATCCGTTTGATGTGTTTCCGTGGCTTAACAACCTACATCAACCATTCCAATTAAAGCCAATTTATTTTGTATTATCTGCAATCAACAAAGGCTTGTACGACAAAAACATTCCGCTTAGCAATAAAGGCATGCGACAGCTAATTAAACAGCTACAAAAGCAAGCACAAATTGGTATGCATCCATCGTGGCAAAGCCATGATGCTTATCATTTACTTGAACAAGAAAAAAAGATACTACAGCACGTAACGCAAAACAACATTAATCAAAGCAGACAACACTATATACAATTTTCATTGCCACAAACGTATGAAAAACTACTACAATTGGGCATTGAACACGATTACTCTATGGGTTACGGAAGCATCAATGGCTTTAGGGCATCATTTACCACACCTTTTCAATGGTTTAATTTGGCGATTAATGAACCCACTAATCTTACCGTACATCCATTTTGCTACATGGATGCCAATGCCATTTTTGAGGAAAAATTGACCCCTGAGGAAGCCGAAAAACAATTACAACACTACTTACATATAGTGCAACAGGTCAACGGAACATTCATCACAATTTTTCACAACCATTTTTTAACATCACAACCGGATTGGTTACCTTGGAGAATGGTGTATCAAAACTTTTTAAGCTCCCTGCGCATTGATTGATAAATGTTGTTAATAAGTACTACTTGGTTTACTCATCTATTTTTACCTTGCTTTAGCCCGTTTACCATTTTTATAAGATGTGATACTTATAACACCCTACAAACCTGCTATTCTCGAGGTGAATTGATGCAACAACGTGCATAACTGTTTTTTAATACAAAGGCCATCTCAAATTATGAGATGGCCTTTGTATTAAACCGATGATATTATACCAACTTATTCTTCGTTTACCAAGAATGTGATGGCTTGCTTCTTGATAGAAGTGACCAATCTACCATTTTGGTTAGCGGGCTTCCAAGATGGGCCTTTTTTAATTAC